>CBESNZ010000371.1:0-1960 GCA_965531045.1 uncultured Acidimicrobiales bacterium | reverse complement strand
AGGTTCGATCCCGATCGACCCGACATCACCAGCACGGATTCGACCGGGCCCGTCGCCGTCGTGATCAATCGCCCGATCGAAAGGATCACCAAGGCGGTTGCGCCGGCGGTGAACCCCGGACCGAAAAGTCGGGCGAGCGGCTCAGCGAACAGCGCGGTGGTGAGATACACGGGGAACACGGCGATCACGAGCCAGACCGACGCTTGCTGATAGACCGAGCGCACCGAATCGACATCGTCGGTTGCGATCGCCTCTGCGATCTGGGGAGCCGAGACTTCCACGACGGCCTGGTTCATCATCGTGGCGACTTTCACGAGGCTCGTGACCGCCGTATAGATGCCCGCCTCCTTCAGTCCGAGTAATACGCCAATCAACAATGTGTCCTGCCACCGAACGAGCGCTCGGAAGAACTCGACGCCACCTTGCGGCAGCGTGAAGCGCCAAAATTCCGAGGTGGTTACCGGCTCGCCCGTCATCGTTCCGGCGGAGCCCAATCGGCCAAGCTGGCGGACGACCGAGGCGATGCCCGCGACGACCGGCAACGCGTAGGGGGCCATCCACGCCACCATCACAGCCTTTGGTCCGCCGTCGAGCGCGATGACGACTCCCATTGCGAACAACTGCACAAACGATCGACCGATGCGGTTGTATAGAACCGTCGGTCGGATCACGCCGAAGCCTCTGGTCGCCGCCATCAACGCCAACGCGAGCATGCCCATCGGCAGGAGCGCTGCGTCGACCTCGAGCACGCCGGTCAGGGTGTCCAGGTCGGCCTTGGCCCGCTGCTTGGTCAACAGCTTGGCGATCTCCGGGGCGAACGCCCAGGTCACAAAGGCAAGGAACGCGGCAAACACGAGCACGGGAACGATCGCCGTGCGCAGCAATCGGCTCACCTCGGCGAACCGCCCGCTCATGCGCAGACGACTCAGAAAGCGAACCTGACCGGCGGCCACCCCGAGCAAACCAAACTGCAGAACAATGTTGTAGAAGGCGATCCCGACGAACACGGCACCCGCGCCGCTCTCGGTCAGGTGATTTGTGACAAGCGTCGTCAACGCAAACGTCGCGACCGCCGTCACGACGGTCCCGATGAACGCCAACGAGCTCTGTCGACCAAGGCGCTGCGCAGCCGCAGCCTGAGTTGTAGCCATTGCGGTGCCAGTCGGCCGAAAGCGCTGCAATCTCAGCGGTCGCCGAAAAGTGTACGACGCAAGGTGACCGCATGGAGGGCGGGAGGCAATACTCCCCACCTATGAGAATCAGTACTTCCGTTGACTACGCAAAGAACCCCACCGACGTCGTGTCGACCATTCAACGGCTCGAGGCCGCCGGCGTCGACATGGCGTGGGTGCCGGAGGCGTACGGATTCGACGGGGTCAGCCTGATGGGTTTCCTTGCGGCCAGCACGTCCACCATCACCATCGCAGCCGGAATCCTCAACACATACAGCCGCACGCCGGCGCTCATCGCCCAGACCGCGGCGGGAATCGACGCCTTGTCCGGCGGACGGTTTGAACTCGGACTCGGCGCCTCCGGACCACAGGTCATCGAAGGCTTTCACGGCATGCCGTACAAGATGCCGCTCACGCGTCTCACCGAGGTCATCGACATCTGCCGCATGGCCTGGCGTCGCGACAAGCTGGAGTACGAGGGCAAGGTCTTCACGTTGCCGCTGCCCGCCGACCAAGGAACCGGGCTCGGGAAACCGCTCAAGATGATCAACCACCCCGTTCGCGCCGACATCCCGGTGCATGTGGCATCGCTCGGCGCCAAGAGCGTGGCGGCCACTGCCGAGCTCGCAGACGGCTGGCTGCCGATCATGTTCATACCCGACCGAGCCGACCGGGTATGGGGTGACGCGCTGGCCGAGGGTCTGTCGAAGCGGTCGCCCGAACTCGGGCCGCTCCAAATCGCCGCCGGCGGGCTCTTGGCGATCGGCGATGACGCAGCCAAGTATCGC
>CBESNZ010000370.1:0-2259 GCA_965531045.1 uncultured Acidimicrobiales bacterium | reverse complement strand
ATCGACGGCCCGGCGCTCGCCGGTGGCACCGAAATCATGCTGGCGTGCGACCTCACGGTCGCCAGCCGCATCTCCTCGTTCGGGATCCCGGAGGTCAAACGTTCGCTCGTCGCCGCTGCCGGTGGACTGTTTCGTCTCCCGCAGATGATCCCCGCCCGCATCGCGCTCGAACTTGCCTTGACCGGAGACCCCATCGACGCCGAACGGGCGTACGAACTCGGACTCGTGAACGTGCTCTGCGATGAAGGCGAGTCGGTAGACCGAGCACTTGCGTTTGCCGAACGCATCAACGTGAACGCTCCCCTCGCGGTGCGCGCTTCTCGCCGCGTCATGCTCGACGGCATGGGCGTCGACGAGTCGAGCGCTTTCGACATGGCCGGTGCTGCGATGCGAGAGCTTGCCGCAACCGCCGACTTTGCCGAGGGTCCGAAGGCCTTCATCGAGAAACGGCCTGCGGTCTGGACCGGTCGCTGACGCGACAGAACCGTCGCGAGCGCTACAGAATCGTCGAGATGATGTCGTGGTCGGCCAGGAACTCGGCCAGACCGTCCATCAGCGGCAGATCGATCACGTCGGGCAGTGGTACCCAAACGGCGGCGTGCTCCCCCACCCCGGGCTCTGGCTCGCGCGTTTCGAGCACGGTCACTTCGAAATTGAAGATCACGTGGTGGTAGTCGGCCCCGATGCCTTCGCCCCACCCGATGCACGGGCCGCAGAGGCCGGCGAGCCCGGTCTCCTCCTCGAGTTCACGCACGACGGCCTCGGCGAGGAGCTCGCCGGGCTCTACGCGCCCTCCAGGTAGGCACCAGCTGCCCTCCTGCGGCTCGTTCGCTCGCTGTACGAGCAGCAGACGGCCGTACTGTTGCACGATTGCGCCAACCGCAACGACGGGCCGCTCAGCTGGCATTGTCGTCGACGATGAGTGAACGGCTGACCGTCAGGGCACGGGCCTTCATGCCGAACGTTTCGAAGAAGTTCTTGGTGTCGCGGTTGCCGGGAAGCGCAATGCTGTCGAGGGCGACGCATCCCGCCTCGGTCGCCCAGCCCACGATGGCGTTCAGCAGACTCTCCCCTACCCCGACGCCGCGCGCATCGGGGTGCACATAGATGTCGGTGATGACCCCGACGGATTCACCGTCGTGCATCTCTTGTATCTCGGTGATTGCGTAGCCCACGGGTGTGTCGTCGATGGTGCCGGCCAGGACGGAACAATCCGCGGCCCGCATAGCGGCGTCGATAGCCGGACCCATCGGCAGCGCTCGTCCTTCACGGCGCGCCCACATGGGTCCGCCGCGCGTGGGGAGGAGCTCCTCTCGACCGATCACCGCGAGATCGACGATGGCATCGAGTTCATCGGCCCGAGCCGGACGGGCGCCATGATCCATGTGGATGTCCGGCCGAGTCAGGTTTCGCCGAGCAGCTGAGCTGCACGGTTGAGAACGGTGACGCGCTTGCGATTGTCGGATTCGTGGTCGCGGACACGGTCGATGGCGGCCGTGTCGAGACCCGAGAGGAGCGACACGATCGTGGCCGCCGTCAGCGTGTCGTAGTCGTCGATCGGGAATGCGGCCTCGACTTCGACCGTATCGGCTGGAGCGGTGTCGGTTTGGGCATTTGCGTCGGCGGGCCGGGTGTTGCCGGCGGATCCGGTGGTGAAGCCGTCGATTGCGGCAGCCACGATCTTGGTCGCCTCGTTTTGGCCTTTGGCTGCGGCGAAGCGGCCCATGACCCTGGCCATGGCGATTTGGCCCTTGCCGCGCTCGATGTAGCGAGGCCACTGCTCCCGGGCCTCGAGGGCCAAACCAAGTGGCGCGTACACGAAGAGGTCGAGCGCTTGATCGAGGATCTGGTGGTCGTCGCTATCGCTCATGGCGTTCCTTCGGCGGTGTCAGGCCAAAAAAGTATAGGTCGAGCGCAGGTGCGCCTACTTGCGCAGCATCTCGAGTGACTCGCAGGGGTCCTCGCCGAACGGACAATGCAGGTTGGACTTCGCACCGAATTGGTTCTTGTTGACGATGAAGAAACAGGTCAGGCAGGTCCACTCGTCTTCGCGTTTGGGAGCGACGTCCGAGTCGTTGGCCTTTGCGGCCTTTGCCTTCGCTTTTGGTGCGGCCGTTGTCTTGGCCGGCGGGTCGTCATCGTCGTCCTCTTCGTCCTCGCCGGCGTCGAGCCGATCCTTCAGGATCGTGTCGAGGTCTTCTTCGACGTCATCGGGATCGGGGTCGTCCTCGTCGTCGTCGTCGGTCCGGCGAACTGCTC
>CBESNZ010000369.1:0-2737 GCA_965531045.1 uncultured Acidimicrobiales bacterium | reverse complement strand
GACCACCACCGTCGACTCGGCCGATCCGGCGAGCACCACGACCCGGCCGGCGACCAGCGCCGCGGAAACGACCAGTGCCCCGCAGACGACGACCGCCCCCACGACATCTGCTTCACCGACGAGCGCCCCGCCGGTATCCGGACTACCGGCAGCCGGCAGCATCGAGATCATCGAACTGGGCGAGCTTGACGGTCCCACGATCGACTTCGCCCTCGACCTCGCGGAAGGTGACTCTTGGACGATGGTGCAACAGCTCAGCAATGCGGTCGCCATCGACGTTCCGGGTGCGCCCAACAGCCCGCCGATCGAACAAGAGCTGACGCAGACCGTCGCGGTGAAGCGGGCGCTCGACAACGGCAACTATGAACTCGCCACGACAATCACCGCCACCGAAGTGCTGAATGATGAAGCGTTCGATTCCTTCACGCTCCAACAGCTCGAAGAGTTCTACGCGCCGCTCCTCGACGTCGAGATTCCGACCGTCATCACCCGACGCGGCTACGCGGTAGAAGCGGCGGACACCGCGCAGCTCATCGAGGACCCCGAACTTGCGCAACTGATCGGTGAACTCGAACAATCGACCTCATCGCTCCAGGCGCTACCCGCCGAACGGGTCGGGATCGGCGCGGTGTGGCAGCAGACGATCCAGGTCATGAACCAAGGGACGCCGGTGCCAACGACGTACATCTACACGCTGACCGACACCGACGGCACCAACTACGAGCTCGCCCTGGCCGTCCGGCAGGTGTTCGACGCGGAGATCAGCGATGCCGGCGGCGTCGTCACGATGATGGGCGAATCGATCGGGTCCGGTGTCATTTTCTCCTCGCTCGGCCAGCCGGTTCCGGCGAGCAGTTCGCTCACCCTCGGCGGCGACATCGAGTTGTCCCAGGGCGGCCAAACCTTCACGATGACCTTGGCGGTTGCCACCGACGTCGAGTCCACGAAGGACTGATGCAGCCCGCTGCACTTGCGGCGCCGTCGGATAGCCTCTTGCGCCATGGCCAAGATCCAGCAACTCTCCCAGGCCGCCTTCGACCGCCTGAAGGCGGAGCACGACGATCTCACGACGCGCGGCCGAATCGATATCGCCCGCAAGATCGAGACCGCTCGCGAACTCGGCGATCTCTCCGAGAACGGTGACTACCACGCCGCCAAGGAAGAGCAGGGGAAGATGGAGGGTCGCATCATGCACCTGGCCTCCATGATCGAGAACTGCGAGATCGTCGAAACCGCTGGATCCGATGTGGTTATGGCCGGCAGCGTCGTCGGTATCACCTACGAGGGCGACGATGAAGTCGAAAAGTACCTCGTCGGCTCGATCGAAGAACGCGTCGACGGACTCGACGTGGTGTCCCCAGGCTCGCCGCTGGGTGCAGCGCTGCTCGGCGCGAAAGTCGGAGACGTCGTCGGCTACGAAGCGCCGGGCGGGGTGTTGAAGGTCACCGTCGCGAGCATCGAGTAGCGACCGGACCCAGGGCAACGCATGGTCCTACACCTCGGGCCGCCCGACGTCGGTGCAGGCGAAATGATCGAACTGCCGGGACGCGGCACCGCCTTTGTGCGTGACCTTCCCGGCCCGTCGCCCGACTCGCCTACCGTGTTGTTGTTGCATGGCTGGTGCGTCACAGCCGACGTCAACTGGGGCACGGCATACGCTGCCTTGGCCAAGAGCTTTCGGGTGATCGCCCTCGACCAACGCGGACACGGTCGTGGCATTCGCGGCAACGTCGACTTTGCGGCCTGTGCCGACGATGCGGCGCTCCTGTTACATGTGCTGCGCGTCGAACGAGCGGTCGTCGTCGGATATTCGATGGGGGGCCCGATTGCCCTCGAGGTATTTGCGAGACATCGCCATCGGGTGCGAGGTCTCGTCTTGGCCGCCACGTCGTTGGATTTCGCGCCGTCCGCCGCTGAGCGCGCACAGTTCCGCGCCTTACGGGCGTTGGCCCGGGGCGCGTTGGTGCTGCCGGACCCGGTCGCCAACCGACTCTTGGCCCGCGTCGTCTACCGAGAGGCCGGCGACCGCTTCGGGCCTTGGGTACTCGAACAGATCGGGTCTGGCGACCTGCGGGGACTTCTGGCCGCCGGAGGAGAGTTGGGCCGATTCAACGGCTTCGACAGGGCGGCGATGATCGACGTGCCCACGACGGTCGTGGTCACCGAGCATGACACGGTCGTCGATCCGGACCGTCAACGCGCGGTCGCCCGAGCGGTGCCCAACGCCATGTCGCTGAGCGTGGCGGGCGATCACGACGTTGGGTTGGTCAACCCCGATGCGCTGAATCCGGTGCTCCTGGCCGCAGTCGCCGCGGCCGGTATGTCGTGAGCCGCCGCAACCACTACTCTCGCCAAAATGCGTTCGAACTCTTCCGTGGCCGCCCTACTCCTCGCGACGTTGCTCGCCTTGGCGTCGTGCGGAAGCGACGAGCCGCAAACGGCACCGCCGATCCCCGATGACGCAGTCGACATGACCGGGCAATCCGAGGTCACGGTCATCATCTCCGACAACAAGTACGTCGAACGCACGATCGTGGTCACGTCCGGAACAAAGGTCACGTGGGTCAACGAAGGCCTCAACCGTCACAACGTGTTCCCCAGCGAGAAAGGGCAGTTCGAGGCGCTGCTCACCGAGACCTTCGACGACGGCGGCAGCGCTTCGCTTACCTTCGACGTCGGCGCGTACCCCTACTACTGCTCGATCCACGGCACCGCCAACCGCGGCCAGCGCGGCACC
>CBESNZ010000368.1:0-2911 GCA_965531045.1 uncultured Acidimicrobiales bacterium | reverse complement strand
CAAGCCGGTGCGTCGATCATCGTGTTGTCCGACCGCGGCACAACCAAGGATCTCGTACCGATCCCGTCGTTGCTTTCGACCGCAGCGGTACATCATCACCTAATCCGCGAACGGACCCGTTGTCAGGTCGGGCTCGTGATCGAGGCGGGCGATGCACGAGAGGTTCACCACTTTTGTCTCCTCCTGGGCTTCGGCGCCTCGGCGATCAACCCGTACCTTGCTTTCGCGACGATCGACGAGATGATCGACGACGGCCTCAATGGCCTCAGCCCCAACATGGACAAGGAGCTCGCGCACAACAACTTCATCAAGGCCGTCGACAAGGGCGTGCTCAAGGTGACCGCCAAGATGGGGATCTCCACCGTGGCGTCCTACGGCGGCGCACAGATCTTCGAGGCGATCGGACTCAACCACGACGTCGTCGACGAGTACTTCACCGGCATCGCAAGCCGTATCGGCGGCGTGGGCCTCGACGTGATCGCCGAGGAATGCGCGGCGCGCCATCGCCTCGCCTTTCCCACCATCCCGGCCCGACGTTCGCACCGGGAACTCGAAGCCGGTGGCGAATACCAGTGGCGTCGAGAAGGGGAGTACCACCTCTTCAATCCGGAGACGGTTTTCAAACTCCAGCATTCGACACGCGAGGGCCGGTACGACGTCTTCAAGGAATACACCAACCTCGTCGACAACAACGCCCGAGAGATCGCCACGCTCCGCGGACTGTTCAAGTTTCGCGAGGGCGTCCGCCCACCGGTGCCGATCGATGAGGTCGAACCGGTCGCCGACATCGTCAAGCGCTTCTCGACCGGGGCGATGAGCTACGGCTCGATATCGGCCGAAGCGCACGAAAACCTTGCGATCGCCATGAACCGCCTGGGCGCCAAGTCCAATACCGGCGAAGGCGGCGAAGATGCCCGTCGATGGGTTCCCGACGCGAACGGCGATCTCCGCCGCAGCGCGATCAAGCAGGTGGCGTCGGGTCGTTTCGGCGTCACCAGCGAGTACCTGGTCAACGCCGACGACATCCAGATCAAGATGGCCCAGGGGGCAAAACCTGGCGAGGGCGGACAGTTGCCAGGCAACAAGGTCTGGCCGTGGATTGCGGAGACGCGACATTCCACACCCGGCGTCGGCCTGATTTCGCCACCGCCCCACCACGACATCTATTCGATCGAGGACCTGGCGCAGCTGATCCACGATCTCAAGAACGCCAATCCTTTGGCTCGGATCCATGTGAAGCTGGTGTCCGAGGTGGGGGTCGGCACCGTCGCTGCCGGCGTCTCGAAGGCCCATGCCGACGTCGTTCTGATCTCGGGTCACGACGGCGGCACCGGAGCTTCGCCGCTCACGTCGACGAAACACGCCGGGGCGCCCTGGGAACTCGGCCTCGCCGAGACCCAGCAGACCCTGCTGCTGAACGATCTTCGTGACCGCATCGTGGTGCAGGTCGACGGTCAGCTCAAGACCGGCCGCGACGTCATGATCGCCGCTCTCCTCGGGGGCGACGAGTTCGGTTTTGCGACCGCTCCCCTCGTCGTCTCGGGTTGCATCATGATGCGGGTCTGCCACCTCGATACGTGCCCCGTTGGCGTGGCCACACAGAATCCGGAGCTTCGAAAGAAGTTCACCGGTAAGCCCGAGTTCGTCGTCAACTTCTTCGAGTACATCGCTGAGGAAGTTCGAGAGATACTCGCCGAACTCGGATTCCGAACACTCGACGAGGCCATTGGGCAAGCCGAGATGCTCGACACCGCCGAGGCCCTCGACCACTGGAAGGCGCAAGGGCTCGACCTGTCGCCGATCCTCTATGTTCCCCAGTTGCCCGACGGTGCCTATCGCCGCAACACGACCGGGCAGGATCACGGCCTCGACGAGGCGCTCGACAACATGTTGATTCGTCGTTCAGCGGTCACGCTGCAAACGGGCCAACCCACCATGATCGACACCACGATCCACAACGTCAACCGCACCGTCGGCACCATGTTGGGCAACGAGATCACTAAGCGACACGGCGGCGAGGGCCTGCCCGACGACTCGATCGTGATCAACCTCACCGGTTCTGCCGGCAACAGCCTCGGCGCCTTCGTTCCCCGGGGCGTCACGTTACGCCTCACCGGCGACGCAAACGACTACGTCGGCAAGGGACTGTCCGGCGGACGCATCGTGCTGCGGCCCCCGGCAGAGGCCCCGTTCCCGGCGGAGAAGAACATCATCGCCGGCAACGTCATCCTCTATGGGGCGACCAGCGGAGAGGTCTTCATTCGCGGCTTGGTCGGCGAGCGCTTCTGCGTGCGGAACTCCGGCGCGTTGGCCATCGTCGAGGGCATCGGCGATCACGGCTGCGAGTACATGACCGGGGGCAGGGTCATCATTCTCGGACCCACCGGGCGCAACTTCGCGGCGGGTATGTCCGGCGGCATTGCGTTCGTCTACGCCAGCGAGGGCAAATTCCAGGCGCGGGTCAACCCCGAGTTGGTCGACGTGGAGCCCCTCACCGACGACGACGACAAGTTCCTCTACAGCGCCATCGCCCGACATCTCGAGGAGACCGACTCGACCGTTGCCCAGCGCATGTTGGCCAACTGGGACACCGAGGTCGTCCACTTCGTGAAGGTGATGCCGCGGGACTACAAGCGAGCCCTGCAGGCAGCCGAACGGGCTCGGGCCAACGGCGAAGATGAAATCGCAGCCATCATGGCAGCATCCCAGGGCTGAGCGGCCAGAACGAGACCAGGAGACACACATGGGTGATCCAAAAGGATTCATGAAGTATGGCCGCAAACTGCCGGCCTACCGTCCGGTCGAGCTTCGTTTGCGCGACTGGAACGAGGTGTACCAACCATTCCCGGCCGAGGAGCTGGAGGCGCAGGCGTCGCGCTGCATGGACTGTGGCATCCCGTTCTGCAACAAC
>CBESNZ010000367.1:0-2920 GCA_965531045.1 uncultured Acidimicrobiales bacterium | reverse complement strand
GTTGCTCTGGCCGGGACTGATGGAGACGTACGGGGACGTCATCGGGCTGCCGTTTGCGCTCGAAGGAGTGGCGTTTTTCCTCGAGGCGATCTTCCTGGGCATCTACCTCTACGGCTGGGACCGTCTGCCGCCGGAGAAACACATTCGCATGCTGATCCCGATTGCAGTCTCCGGCGTTGCGGGCACGTTCTTCATCGTCGCGGTGAACGGGTGGATGAACGCCCCCACCGGCTTCCGCATCGTCGAGGGCGCCGATGGGATCGAAGTCGTCGACGTCGATCCGCTGGCCGCCATGTTCAATTCGGCTCTCCCGCTCCAATTCCTGCACATGCTGCTGGCGGCGTACATGGTCGTCGGGTTCTTGACGGCTTCGGTCTACGCGGTCGGCATGCTTCGTGGGCGCCGTGATGCCTATCACCGACTCGGCTTGCTCATACCCCTGACCTTCGCGGTCATCGCCACGCCGATACAGCCGATCGTCGGTCACTTCGCCGGGCAACGACTCGCAGATGAACAGCCGATCAAGTTGGCCGCGATGGAGGGCTTGGCGACCACCGAGTCCGAGGTCAAACTCGAACTCGGCGGCTTCTACGACGGCGAAGAACTGCGCGGGGCGATCACGGTTCCCATCCCCGGACTCAGCAGTCTCCTCGCGCAGAACAGCATCGACGCCGAGGTCATCGGGCTCGACGCCGTACCCGAGGACGAACGCCCGCCGGTCAACATCGTTCGGTTCTCGTTTCAGCTCATGTTGGGTATCGGGTTCTCCCTCGTCGCGCTGGCGGGCGTGGTCGCGGTGTCGTGGGTGCGTCGACGCAGGCTGCCCGATTCCCCCTGGTTCTTGCGGGCGGTGGTCGTCGCCGGACCTGCGGCCGTCGTGGCGCTCGAAACCGGATGGATCACGACCGAGGTCGGCCGACAGCCCTGGATCGTGCACGGCGTGATGCGCACCACCGACGCGGTGACCGACGCCGGATGGGTGTGGTTGAGTCTGAGCGTGATCGCGCTGCTGTACCTCGCACTGACCGTGGCCGGGTACGTGGTGATCCGCTCGATGACTCGGCGGTGGGCGGCAGGCGAGACCCACCTGGCCACGCCCTATGGCCCGGAGCGATTGTCGGATCCTCAGCCAGGGGAGCTGTCGTCGTGACCCTCGTCGATCTCGTTGGCCTGGTCACGTTTGTCGGTGTCATCGCCTACGCGGTGTTTGCCGGCGCCGACTTCGGGACCGGGGTCTGGGACCTCACGGCCGGTTCGGCCAAGAAGGGCGGAGCGCCGCGGCGTCTCATCGACAACAGCATCGGGCCGGTGTGGGAGGCGAACCACGTGTGGCTGATCTTCGTGCTGGTGTTCTTGTGGTCCGCGTTTCCGAGTGGGTTCGGCCCACTCATGCGCACCTTGTATGTGCCTCTCTCGCTCGCATGCCTCGGCATCGTGTTGCGTGGAGCCGGCTTTGCCTTTCGAAAGTTCGCCGGCGATGTCCGCCAAGCGAAGTTGTACGGGGCCGTTTTCGCCTCGTCTTCGCTCATCACGCCGTTCTTTCTCGGGGCCATCGCGGGTGCGGTCGCGTCCGGTCGCATTCCGGCGGAGGGGACCGGCGACCGATGGACGAGTTGGCTCAGCCTGACATCGATCGTCGGCGGGGTGCTGGCGGTGACCACGTGCGCCTTTCTGGCCGCCGTCTTCCTGGCCGCCGATGCCCAACGCCTCGGCCGAAACGACCTGGCCGGCTATTTCCGGCAGCGGGCCTTGCTGTCCGGGGTGGTCACCGGTGGCGTGGCAATCGTAGGGATCGTACCGATCGCAATCGATGCGCCGACGCTGTTCGACGGTCTCACGCACTGGGGTCTTCCGTTCGTCGTGTTCTCGGCGCTGGGCGGCAGCGCGACGCTGTGGCTGGTACGCGCCCGGTCGCTACAACTAGCCCGCATAACCGCCGTCATCGCAGTTGCATCGGTCGTCGCCGGGTGGGGGACCGGGCAGTACCCGTGGTTCCTCGTCGATGAGATGAAGCTCGAAGAAGCAGCCGGGGCGTCCTCGACGCTCGTCGGGCTGCTCATCGCCTTCCTCGTGGCGGCTGTCACGGTCGTGCCGTCGCTGGTGTACCTGTTTCATCTGGCCAACGAGGGCTCGGTCGGGGCCGAGCACTGACCTCTGCGCCACTGGGTGGGAATCGCAGGCACGACGGCTCGCGCGGGGTGGACGGTCGAACTACGCTGCGATCGTGCCCATCATCGCCGAACATCTCATCGGGGGACGCTGATGCCTCGGCAACGACTCACCACACCCTTGGTTCGAGACGGTGGCGAATTGCGTCCGGCGTCCTGGGACGAAGCGCTCGATCGAGCGGTCACCGGATTCCGACGGGCGCTCGATGACCACGGTCCCGACTCGTTCGGTATGTTCAGCTGCTCGAAGGCGACGAACGAGGTCAACTACGCGGCGCAAAAGTTCGTCCGAATGGCGTTGGGTTCGAACAACATCGATTCCTGTAATCGAACTTGACACGCTCCTTCGGTCGTCGGTCTGGCGACAGTGTTCGGGGCCGGTGGCGGTACGTCGTCGTATGAGGAAATCGAAACCACCGACCTCATCGTCCTCTGGGGGTCGAACGCCCGGAACGCGCACCCCATCTTTTTTCATCACCTCCTGAAGGGCGTGGAGCATGGCGCCAAGATGTATGTGATCGACCCTCGGCGGACGTCGTCTGCGAAGTTTGCCGACACGTGGCTCGGCCTCAACGTCGGTACCGACGTTGCCTTGGCCAACGGGGTGGCGCGCGAGATCATCGCGGCCGGCCTCCACAACGCGGCCTTCATCGCCCACGCCACCTCGGGTTTCGATGCGTTCGCCGAGTCGGTCGAGTCGTACACGCTGGATCACACCGAGTCGCTGACCGGCGTCCCGGCCGAGGCCATCG
>CBESNZ010000366.1:0-2928 GCA_965531045.1 uncultured Acidimicrobiales bacterium | reverse complement strand
GGCCACGTACGGCACGGACGCCTATGGCGAGGCGGTGCAGGTGACCCTCGATCTGACCGCGGCCGCTGCGGATCAGATCCGGGCGGCGGAGCACGTCGATCTGGTCGTGGAGCCTTCGTTGTCGGTCGTGGTGTTCATCCGCCACGGCTGGGACGCCGCTCAATATCAGGCGTGGACCGAAAAGATGATGGCGTCAGGCTCTGCCTTCGTGGTGCCCTCACGCCACAACGACGAACCGGTGTTCCGGTTCTGTTTCGTGAACCCGCGCACCACCGTCGAAGACATCGCGTCGGTGATCGCTGCGCTGGCCTGATCGAACAGTCCGACTAAACGAGGCCGATCACCGAGTCGGCGAGTTCCGCGGGCGAGTCGTCCTGGTAGTACGTCACCGCACGCACGAGGATCGCCTGCGTGGCAACGGTCGCCGGCCGACTCGGTGGTTGGTCGTCGTTCTTGCCATCGATGGCCACCTGCAGGAGCTTGGTGAGGCGAATGAAAAGCTCGTCGGCGGGCGCGAGCACCTGCGGGCTCACCTCGGGCGGGCGAGCCATCAGCATCGAGATGGTCGCTCGAACGAGATCGGCTTCACGGCTGGCCAAGGCGGCGACCCGCAGGAGATGACGGCGAATACGATCGGTGTGGCCGAGAGACTCTTGGTCGAGATCCATCTCGAGTTCGTCCTCGAGTGTCGGCAAGTACTCGGCGAGCTCAGCGCAGATGATCTCGTCGAGTTCCCCGTAGCGTCGGGTGATCGTGCGGGCCGAGATACCGGCTGCGGCAGCGACGTGGTCGATCGACAGGTCGCGGTAGCCGCGCAACCGGAGCTGCTCGTGGAGCGCGGTTCGCACGCTTTCGCGTGCATTTGCGACCCCAGATGGTTGGTCGCGTTCGCGGTAGCGCAACGACTCCTCAACGACGATGTCGTGGACGTTGTCCTCGATACGGCGGGCGGCTTCTGTGCGGGGCTGGCTGACGCCGGGGAACAGGCTGAGCACCACCCAGCTGAGCATGGCATCGTCCACCGCATCGGGATCGACCGACGCCCGGATCCGAAGGCCTTCGGTCAGGGCGGTGAGAACGGTTGCGCAACGTTTGGCGTCGAACGGCTGCTGGAATTCTCGTTCCCACTCTGTGAAGAGTCGATGGAACCCTTCGCTCAGTCTGTGGTCGAGCGACTGATAGAGATCGCGCAGGCCGGATCGAACGGCTTCATCATTTTGTCCGACCGACCACGCGAGCATTTGCAGGATGATGATGCGATCATCCTTGGCCTGTGCCCAGTTGGCGTTGGCGACGTCACGCAGCACCTTGACGATGTCGCCGCGCGACTCGCTGAGTGAATGGTCGACCATCGAGTTGACGAGCTCGTCGGTCACGTTCGAGCGGTCGACCGCGAGAACGCGCCGAAAGAGCTCGTCGAGCAACTCGGTCTTGGTGGGGAAGTGGTTGTAGATGTTGCGCCGACTCCACTCGGCGTGCCGTCCAACCTGCTCGGGCGAGAGCCCGGCGGCCAACACGGAGTGGCCTTCGGCGATCAGTAGGTCGGCGGCAGCCTTCACGATTCGGTCGTGCGGCTCCTCTATGTCGGCCGGTTTCCCAAATGTTTCCACCCACGACATACTTTTTTGGTGCCTTTCGTCTTCGACCAGACCGTTGCTATTGCAACGGTCTATGGTTCGACCGGAAAGTAGCTTCACACATTGTGCACGTCGTTTCCAAAGTGCTGGTAGTAGTGGGAGCATCGCCGTGCTTGAGTACTTGTGTACTCAAACCGACGAACTGCTCAGCGGAACGTCGTTTCGAATACACAGAAATCGCTATAGGCCGCGGGATGCCTTGGCGCAGGGAACCTGGGATGCCGGAGCAAGGCGAATTGCTCCGGCATCAAACTTTTTGTCGCACTCGGCGATCCGTCGCCGGCATGCTCGTCCCTCCAGTACCGCTCCTCATCCTTCGTCGCTGGCGGTTGGCGCCGAGTCGGTTGGTTCGGGGATAACCTGTCGCCGCATGAACGTGAATGAGAAGCCGCAGATCACCGTGCCGAACTCGGTGCCCCCGACCGATTTGGTCATCGAGGACCTCGTCGTAGGTGACGGAGCCGAAGCAACCGCTGGCATGCAGGTCACGGTCGACTACGTGGGCGTTTCGTGGTCCAACGGCGAGCAGTTCGATGCGTCATGGGACCGCAACGACACGTTCAGTTTCGGTCTTGGAGCCAGGCAGGTCATCACCGGCTGGGACGACGGCGTGCAGGGTATGAAGGTGGGTGGCCGGCGTCAGCTCACCATCCCGCCATCGATGGGCTACGGCGCCGCCGGAGCCGGTGGGGTCATTGGACCCAACGAGACCCTCGTGTTCGTGGTCGATCTCCGCAACGTCGGCTAAACCGCTGGATTCATACGGACAGAAGCAGTCCGTCGCCTTGGCCGCCGCCCCCGCAGAGGCTGGCCGAGCCGAGCCCACCGCCGCGTCGTTTGAGCTCGTAGGCCAAGGTCAACGCGAGGCGTGCCCCGGACATGCCGATCGGGTGCCCGAGCGCAATGGCACCGCCGTTCACATTGACGATGTCGTCGGGGATCGACAACTCGGCCATCGAGGCCAAGGCGACGGCAGCGAACGCCTCGTTGATCTCGAACAGGTCCACATCGGCGACGGATTTGCCGGCCTTCTCGAGCGCGAGCAACGCCGCTCGAGAAGGCTGATGCAACAGTGACGTGTTGTCGGGACCGGCGACCATGCCGTAGCCCACGATCTCGGCCAGGGGCTCGGTACCGAGTTTTTCGGCGACCTCTTTGGACGTGACCACGACGGCGCAGCCTCCGTCGCTGATTTGGCTGGCGTTGCCGGCGGTGAGGTTGCCGGATTCGGTGAACGCGGGCCGCAGCTTGGCGAGGCTGTCGGCGGTGGTGCCCGGTCGAATGCCCTCGT
>CBESNZ010000365.1:0-2942 GCA_965531045.1 uncultured Acidimicrobiales bacterium | reverse complement strand
CGATGTGACCGCACGAAGCGCCGGAACGCTGGTGGTCTCGCTCGTGGCCGTCGGTGACGATGGCATTTCCCGGGGTAACCGACTGCTGGTCGCCGTTCGATGATCGCTCGGTCGAGCGTGGAGCTTCGCCGGCTTTTGGAGCTCGCGCCCGAAGGAGAACGTTCCGATCTCCTCGACGAACTGGCGACCCAGGTCGTCGCCGGAGGTGAGGGTGCGGCGGCGGCGTTGGCATGGGCTGTCCGACACTTTCAGCTGGCTCGGCCTGCGCTACGCGCCTACCTGATCAGCGATGCCGATGTCGACGCCGCCGAGCAGGCGACCTTGGTGGCCGTGGCCTTTCGTATGGGGTCGTTTCGGGGCGATGCCAAGTTCACCACCTGGTTGCATCGGGTTGCGACGAATGAAGCTCGTCAACTGATTCGATCGGAACGTCGCCACACGGAGCGGGCTGAACCCGGTGACATCGACGAGTACGCCGAGCAGTTCGTCGAGACGGTGTCGTCGATGCTGGCGAACCACGAAGTGGTGCAGCAGGCGATCGCTGGGCTGTCGCCGAACCACCGACGGGCGATGGTGCTTCGCGAGGATCAGGGCTACTCCTATGAGGAGGTGGCCAGTCATCTCGGGGTTCCGGTTGGCACCGCGAAGACCTGGGTCCGCCGGGGTCGAGCCGAGCTTGCCGTCGCGCTTCGGGAGCAGTTCCGCCGTTCCTGAGCGAGGCCCCGTTACTCGCCCACGACCGCTGGAAGTACAACATCCCAGCTGGCGAGCACGGTGTCGTCGGCGGCGAGAAGCTCGATGAGCGTGATGTCGTTGGGGATGACCACCGGGTACAGCTTCAGCTGTCGGACCACGCCGACCGGGTTCTGCTCGAGGTCGGCAAAGCCCTCCCTGCCGGTGGACATTTTGCGACCGTCGATCTGGAGTCGGAGCTCGACGAGTCGGAGCTGGCCAACCTGGGCTGGAAAACAATCCTGATCGTCGCCGACCGTGGTGATGTCGACCCATACCTCGACGTATCGGGTGTTGAGCTCGGCCCGGGCGATGCCCCGAAACTGCACGCCAGCGTCGAGGCGCACCGCAGAAGACTGGGTTGCCGCGGTGTAGGACTGGACGCAGTCGCCCTCCCGATGCACAAAGGTGACCGGATCGGTTGCGGGGAGCTCGATCGGGTAGTCGGTTGAGGCTTCGGCACCAAATGCGACCAACGTCGGCACACGGCCGTCGCGCTCGATGCCGATGGACCAACCGTCGAGATCATCGATTGGTTCGTCGGGCGAGAAGGCGAGGGTGGCGAGCGCCGAGTCTCGGCCCGCCAGGTTGATCTGGCCGGATGGCTGGTCGCGCACGTAGAACTGCGATCCGTTGATTGATCGCCCATCGGGCTGCACGAGTCGGAAGTCGGCCGCGGCGAAGGCGTTGGGCACTGCGAGCTCGGCTTGGAAGTCGAGCTCGACCAGCAGCGTGTTCTGCTCGGAAGCGACGGCATCGGCGTCGAACAACACCTCGGCGTTGGTGGCGGTGACCGAACCGACAAGGATGTCGACGAGTTCGTAGCTGAAGTCGGGGCCGTCCGACTCGACGTCGACTGCGGTCGCCGCTGCGGGCGGTGCCGTGGTGGTTGTGGCCATCACCGTCGTAGCGGTGTCACCGGTATCCGTGATGGCAGAATCGGTGCTGCTGGAATCGGGGGTGGCTGCGTCGGCGCCATTCGTGGATACGGACGCGGTGCCAGCCACACCGACGCTCTCGGCCTCGGCCTCGATCAACGTGCTGGCATCGTCGCCGCAGGCGGCCACGGTGCCGAGCATGAGCAACAGGGCGCCGGCGACGAGGAATGGGCGTTGCGAGAGCGAGGGTCGAGCGATCATGGAAGGGCCTTCTGGTTGTCGTTGCTGGTGAGATGCAGCGACCTGCGCCCAGAGTTTCAAGATTCTAGTCGGCGAAGGTGTCGCCGATCCGTGACGTCGCCAGTGGCAACCAACGACTCGGACGTCAGTTTCCGTCGAGGCTCAGCGTGGCGATGTTCTCGCGTTCGAGGATGTCGAGGCTCACCTCGAGATTTCCCGTGTGGTCGGGGCCGCAATCGCAGAGGAACAACACCGCTTCGACCATGGCTTCGAGGGACTCGATCTGATCGGCGGCGAGGCTGTCGCCCAACACCGCCGCAGCCCCTTCGCTCATCACCGCGGCGCGCGGCTCGATGCAGTTCAGGCGAATCCCGGCGGGATGAAGCTCGGAGGCGAGGGCGGTGGTGGCGCGATCGAGCATTGCCTTGGTCGCCCCGTACCACCCGTAGATGCCACGCACGCCGCCCAGGTCGTACGGCGGACCGGGCGGGTGGTGCTTCGAGCCACTCGACAGGTTCACGATCCACCCTTCGCCGCGCTCCTCCATTTCGCCGATGACCTGCTGGATGAGGTCGAACGGCGCTTGCACGTTGATCTCGGTCATCAGCCGGCGGCGCTTCAGCGGATAGTCGGTGAGCGACTGGTAGATCGCCGCCGCAGCGTTGTTCACCAGGATGTCGACCGGCCCATTGGCCGCGACCGCGTCCGGGATCACCAAGGCTCGCGAGTCGGCATCGCCCATATCGGCCACCACCACCTCGACGCTTACACCGTGCGCACGACACAGTTCGGCGGTCTCGTTCAACGACCCGTTGAGCGTGGGGTGTTGGTCGAGGGTCCGCGCCGCAATGGTGAGGTTGGCGCCCTCGGCCGCAAGCCGACGAGCGATTCCTGCGCCGATGCCGCGGCTTGCCCCGGTGACCACAGCATGACGGTTCTTCAAACGTTCGACCATGGTGCCGAATCCTAGACAGGTGGGTACGGACCGTGATCGGCACGGCCCGTTTTCGACACGAACACCGCACAACCAGGTCTATTCACCCCGGGCCTGAGCGGGTGGCGAAGGGCATTCTCGACACGTCCGGGGTCATC
>CBESNZ010000364.1:0-2945 GCA_965531045.1 uncultured Acidimicrobiales bacterium | reverse complement strand
AATCCCCGCACGATCGTCATCGTGAACACGGGTGGGCCCCACGGCATGAACTGGATCGACGAACCCGCAGCGGTGCTCAATGTCGGCTTCGGCGGCCAAGACCTCGCCGAGTCGATCGTCGACATTCTGGTCGGCGACGCCGAACCGGGCGGCCGAATGCCCACGACGATCCCCGCCCGCTACGAGCACAGCCCGGCGTACCTCAACTATCCCGGCGAGAACAGCGTGGTTCGCTACGGCGAGGGCCTGTACATCGGTCACCGCTTCTTCGATGCCCGCCACATCGAGCCGGCCGTTCCGTTCGGCTTCGGTTTGTCCTACGCCGCATTCGATTGGGCGGCCCCGCGTGTCTCCTCGATTCCGACAACAGAGGTGGCCGGGCCCCTGGTGGTCGAAGTCGACGTCACCAACACCTCGAGTCGCGACGGCTCAGAGGTGGTGCAGGTGTACGTGGCCCCTCCGCAATCGTCGCTGCACCGGCCGCCGAAGGAGTTGAAGGGTTTTGCGAAAGTGCAGGTCCCGGCGGGTCAAACCGTGACCGCCCGCATCGAACTCGGGCGACGGGCGTTCGCCTACTACGACACCGGCGACACGGTGTTCGAAGCGTTGGCGTCGCTCAGCCCGGTTCCCGCGAAAGCGTCGGAGTCGCGCCACAGCGAAGCCGGCTGGTACGTCGAGCCTGGCGAGTACGACCTCATCGTTGCGCACCACGCCGGCGATGCGACCTCGTCCACCGTCACGGTTGCGCTCGAAGGTGCCGTCACCCGCATCGACGCCTGAGTACGCCTGATACGCCTGGTACCTCGGGTCGGGTTACAGGCCGCCCAGATGGCGTTCGAGGACATCGGCGTACTTGGCCTTGGCCGCGGCGCGCCGGTAGGGCAGGTGCTCCGAGGGCCAATCGCCGTCGGCGGCCTCGTAGCCCTTCAGCACCTGGCGAGCGAGGGTCTGTTTGTGCACTTCGGTCGGTCCATCGGCGATGCC
Source organism: uncultured Acidimicrobiales bacterium (assembly GCA_965531045.1). Lineage (GTDB taxonomy): Bacteria > Actinomycetota > Acidimicrobiia > Acidimicrobiales > SHLQ01 > CBESNZ01. The sequence continues at coordinate 1,961 of CBESNZ010000364.1, read as the reverse complement.
CATGACCACGCTGTTGAGCAGCATTGGCGACAGCGGCATCTCGTTGGAGATACCGAGCGCGCCGTGAAGCTGCATGGTGCGAAGCACGGTTTCGCGCAAGGTTTTGGGGGTGGCCACCTTCACGCCGGCGATCTCCTTGCGGGCCGCGTGGCCACCGACCTGGTCGACGGTCCACGCGGCATGCAACACCTGCAGACGGAACTGTTGGAGCTCGATCCACGTGTCGGCGATCTTCTCCTGGGTCATCTGCAGGCTGGCCAACGACTCGCCGCGGGTAGTTCGGCTGAGCGCCCGTTCGGCCATCATGTCGAGGCAGCGGCCGACCAGACCGACGGTACGCATCGCATGGTGCAGTCTTCCGCCGCCCAGGCGGGTCTGGGCGATGACGAACGCGTTGCCCTCGGGACCGAGCATGTTGTCGGCCGGGACCCGCACGTCGTCGTAGTGCACCAGCGGGTGATTGCCGTGGCCGTCCGCCTCGGTGCCCACGCCGGTGTAGCGCACGATGTTGATGCCCGGCGTGTCGGTGGGCACGAGGAACATCGATGTTCCTTTGTAGACCGAGACGTCGGGATCGGTCACCGCCATGACGATGGCGAACTCGGCGTAGGGCAGGCTGGATGCGTAGAACTTCTCGCCCTGCAGCACCCACTCGTCTCCGTCGCGGGTGGCGCGGAATTTGAACTGGCCGGGGTCGGCACCGCCTTGGGGCTCGGTCATGTTGTACGACGAGGAAATCATCCCGTCGATGAGCGGCTGTAGGTACGTGGCCTTCTGCTCCTCGGTGCCGTATTCGGCGATGATTTCGGCGTTGCCGGAGTCGGGTGCCTGGCAACCGAAGATGCTCGGCCCGAACGTCGTGCGACCCAAGATCTCGTTCATGTACGCCAGTTGCACCTGCCCGTAGCCCTGCCCGCCGAATTCCTCGGTCAGGTGGCACGACCACAGGCCCCGGTCGCGCACCTTTTGCTGCAGCGGCCGAAGGACTTCGTCCCAGATGACGCTCTTCTTGTTGTACACGGCTTCTTCGCCGCCGAATGCGAGGTCGAGTTCGATGACGTGTTCGTCGATGAAGCTGCGCATCCATTCGAGGTTGTCGGCAAGCACGGGATCGATCGAAAAGTCAGCCATGTCGGCAATCTAGGGCGATGTCCGCCGATCTTCCCAAGCTCGCCGACCTGCACTCGCCTTTTCGCCCGGCTCGGAGCCGACGATAGGGTCATCCGCGATGCGAGACGTGCGGCACTACCAGGCCATCGACACCATGTTGGGCTTCCCCCGTCCGGCCAGCGAGCACTACACCCCACCCAGCGTGCGAGCCGACCAAGGTGGCGTGACGCATGTGGCCGACTACATGTTCACCGACGTCCCCGACGAGGTTGCGCCCGACGATCCGGCGGCCGAGGCGTTGTCGGCGATGGATGCCAATGGCGTCGCAGTAGCGCTGGTCAGCCTGACGGAGGGCCCAGCCGCCGACGCTGCTCGACGGTTTCCCGATCGCTTTGTGCCGTCGACCCATGTGGATCCGAACGATGTGATGGGCAGTGTGCGCAAGATCAAGGTCGAGCATGCGGAACACGCCACGGTCGCCGTCACGATGTTCCCTTCCGGCACGCAACCTCCGGTTCCGGTCGACGACCCCAAGGCGTACGCGGTGTACTCCACCTGCGTCGAGCTCGGTCTACCGATCTTTGTCCCGATGGGGGTTCCGGGGCCCAGGGCACCGATGTCCTCCCAGGCGGTCGAGCGCGTCGATCGTGTGTGCTACGACTTTCCCGACCTCGTGTTCGTGATGCGCCACGGTGGTGAGCCGTGGGAGGCGCTTGCGGTCAAGCTGCTGTTGAAGTGGCCGAACCTGTATTACTCGACGTCGGCGTTTTCGCCCAAGCACTATCCGAAGGCCGTCGTCGATTATGCGAATACGCGCGGCGCCCACAAGGTGCTGTACGGCGGGTACTACC
>CBESNZ010000363.1:0-2959 GCA_965531045.1 uncultured Acidimicrobiales bacterium | reverse complement strand
ATCGATGCCATGGCGGCCGTACTCGACGGGTTGCAGGGCCGCCTCGGCGAAGCCGAGCCAACACTGCGCGACGCCCGGGCCCAGCTGCAGATGGCGTTTGTGCAACTCAAGGCGAACGCTGAAGACGCTGGCGCCAAAGCCGGTGACAGCTCGCCGGCCCACGAAGACGAGCAATCCGACGAAGAAGAGTAAAACTGCGCCCTAGGGCGCAAACACGTCGGCCCAGGAACGCCCCCACGCAGCGTGGGCGAACGCGTCGTTCGACGTGGCGTAGTGACCTTCGATACGGAGTCGCAGCGCAGTAGTCAGCCCGTTGAACCGATCGGCGTCCCAGCCGTTGGCCGCTGCCTCGGCGTTGGCCTCGATGGCAACGGCGCGACGCTCGGCGGCCCCCATCCCGGCGATCCCGGGGCGGGCCCGTTGGAGCGCCAGCAAGTGCTCGATCGTGCGCTGACCCGGAATCCGGTTGGAAGAAACCGCGCCCGGGTCAACCGTGCCGGGATCCAAATCGGTAACTCCGAGTACGTCGAGGGCTGTTGCGACGATGCCTCGGGTTCGCAGCGCGGCGTCGAAGGGCAGTGCGACGCAATCAAACCGGTCGTCGTCGAACAGCTGACCGAAATGTGCTTGATAGTCGAAACGATGAATTCGAAGCTGGGTGTCGACCCATTCGGCAAATGCCAGATCGCACCGTAATTGTTTGACGAGCTGGGCGTATCGCGAATTGAAGTAGTCGGCCTGGGGACGGATGACCAGAACGAAGCGGGCGCGATAGCCGGCGCCTGCGAGCACCTGGAGCAACAGGTCGGGCATCGGCGGTTTGTCGATCACATCACCGAAGAGTTCCGAGGCGAGCACCGCGTTGCCGTCGACCGAGGTCAGTTCGGCGGCGAAGCGCGCCAGCAGGTCCCCTCCCCCATCGGCCAGCGACCTCGCGAGCGCCCGGTGGCCACGGTGGTCGAAGCCGACGCCGATGACCGAGTGGCCAACGGTGGCCAATCGATCGGCGTTGGTCGCCAAGAACTGCTGGAGCGCCGTCGAGCCGGTTTTGTGGGTGCCGGCAAAGACGTGGCAGGTCTGCATGGATCTCTGGATCTCTCTACCGGACGCTATGGACGAGTCGGCCGATAGACCAACCGGACGTCGTCGCCGAGCCGGTCTACCGAAACGAAGCGTCCACGGGTGATGTCGGCCATGGTGGGCGCTCCGGGGCCACGAAACAACGGCACGCCATCGTCGCCTCCGAGCAACGCCGGCGCCAAGTAGATGACGTACTCGTCGATGAGGCCCGCTCGGTGAAACGCTCCGTCGACGGCTGCGCCACCCTCGACCATCAGCTGCAGAATGCCGTCGGCACCGAGCTGGTCGAGCAGCTCGCCGAGATCGCCGGTGTAGCTCTGCGCCGGATGTACCGAGGCATCGCCCGGGGCTTCGCCCAGAACGATCCGAACCGGATTCAGGTCGACCTCGCCCGTCGGGGCGGGGGCCGTAAAATCGCGCACGGTGAGCGACGGGTTGTCCTGCCGCACCGTGCTGGAACCAACGACGATTGCGCCGCTCTGCGCTCGCAGTCGGTGTACGTCGGCCCGAGCCTGGGCACCGGTGATCCAGGTGCTCGTCCCGTCGGGCGCCGCGAGCCGACCGTCGAGGGTGGCCGCCAGCTTCAAGACGACGTAGGGCCGCCCGGTGCGACGTTGCACCAGGTACGGCCGGAGCTGTTCTTCCACGAGTGCCGCTTCGATCCCGGTCGCTACCTGGATCGCTGCATCGGTGAGCTCGCGGTGACCGTCCCCGCTGACCCGGGCATCGGGGTCGGCGACGGCGTAGACCACGCGGGCGACACCCGCCTCGACCAGCGCGGTACTGCATGCACCGGTCCGGCTGACAAAACTGCACGGCTCGAGTGTGGTGTACATCGTCGCGCCACGAGCCGCAGCGCCGGCTGCGTCGAGCGCCACGCGTTCGGCGTGCCGGGAACCGTGTTTCTCTGTGGCACCGTCAAAGGTTTCGCCATCCGCCGCGACCAGCACTGCACCCACCCAGGGGTTCGGCGGCGACACGACGCGGGCGGCCGAGGCGTTCGCCACCGCTCGTCGCATGAAGTGGGCGTCGACATCGCCGTCGACAGGTGCGGTCGGGGTCGCCATCTAGGAGCCTGCCTGATTGGGATGGGGATCGTAGTTGTCGACCAATAGCTTGACCGCGTGCGGCACCACGTCGAGGACGGCGCCGAGACACTCGACGCAGCCCTTGGCCGACCCCGGCGTGTTCACGATGAGCGCCGTGCCGAGCGTGCCGGCGATGCCTCGGGACAATCGCCCGAGCGGGTTGACCAGACGCATCGCCTCGGCCAGGCCGGGGGCTTCGCGACCGATGACCTGTCGCGTGCCTTCGGGTGTTTCGTCGCGAGGCCCGAAACCGGTACCGCCCGTGGTGACGATGAGTCCGTGGAATCCATCGGCGAGTCGACGCAACTCGGCGGCCACCGACGTGGCCCCGTCGGCGACGACTGCTTGTTCGACCACCCGATGCCCCTGTGCCTGCAGCAGGTCGGTCAGCGCCGCTCCGCTGAGATTCTCTCGGGTTCCGGCGACCACACCGTCGCTGACGGTGAGTACCTTTGCGTCGATTTCGATAGTGGTCATCGAGGCAAATCTACCGCGTCGCGTCGGGTGACGATCGACGCAACCTGGCGGCGAACATCCCATCGCCACCTTCGTCCTGGGGAAGCAACTGCGCCCCGTCCCCGCGGGACTTCCAAGGTTCGGGAAACCCGACGGGATCGAGTTCGATCCCGTCGATCTGTGTGAGTGCCGTTTCGAGCACGCCGAGCGACTCGTCAGAGGTGAGCGTGCACACGCTGTACACGATCTCGCCGCCGGGCCGCACCAAGTCGGCCGCCGCCGCGAGAAGGCCGGTCTGGATGGCGCCCAGAGCCACGACATCGTCGGGTTTGATG
>CBESNZ010000362.1:0-3015 GCA_965531045.1 uncultured Acidimicrobiales bacterium | reverse complement strand
CCGGCCCCATAGACTCGCCATCTTGCTGTTTGTGGCCTTTCTTCTGCTGATCGCGGCAAACTCGTTTTTTGTGGCGTCCGAGTTCGGGCTCGTCGCTGCCGACCGCCCGAAGATCGACCAACTCGCGTCCGAGGGTGATCGTCAGGCGCGTATTGGTCAAGGACTCCTGAAGGAGCTGTCGAGGCATCTGTCAGGGGCGCAGCTCGGCATCACGATCACGTCGCTTCTGCTGGGCTTCGTTGCCGAACCGGCCGTCGGGCCGATCATCAACCCCGTCTTCTCGGGCGACAGCGCCCGGGTCGTCGTCGCCTTGTCGTTGGCGACCATTTTCCAAATGGTGGTTGGCGAACTCGTGCCCAAGAGCGTCGCCATTGCCGACCCGGTGGCAACCACGCGCCGTCTCGCCCGGCCGACCGCCATCTTCGGCGCGATCGCAAAGCCGCTCGTGTGGTTCCTCAACGGCTGCGCCAATGGCATTGTGCGTTGGTTCGGCGTCGAGCCCAAAGAAGAGCTCCACGGCAGCCACGATCTCGGCGAACTCGAGTTCATGATCAAGAGTTCCGGAACCGAGGGCACACTCGACCCCGAGGACGTGGACCTGCTGACCCGATCGATTCGATTCAGTGAGAAGGACGCAGCCGACGCGCTGATACCGCGAGTCGAGGTTCGCGCCCTCCGATCCGACCAGTCGGTGGCCGACCTTGTCGAAGCGTCGATCGAGACCGGCTTCTCCCGATTCCCGGTGTGCGTCGACGACCTCGACGACGTCATCGGTGTCGTCCACGTCAAATCGGTGTATTCGCTGCCGTTCGAGCAGCGGGCCACCACCGCAGTCACCGCCCTCATGAGCGACGTGCTCGCCATCCCCGAGGCCCGCGAGCTCGAACACCTCTTCGCCGACCTCCGCAACGATCGAGATCACATGGCCATCGTCGTGGACGAACACGGCGGCACGGCGGGCATCATCACCCTCGAAGACCTGCTCGAAGAGATCGTCGGTGAGATCGACGACGAGTACGACGAGGCCGCAACCGTCGGTGTGACCCGGGTCGAGTACGCCGGAAGTACGGTGATATCGGCGGGGCTACACGCGGACGAGATCGAGGCTGCGACCGGCTTCATGATGCCCGACGGCGACTACGAAACGCTCGCCGGCTTCATCTTGGCCGAGCTCGGCCATATCCCGTCGCCCGGTGAAATCATTCCCCACGACGGTTGGCGCATCGAGGTCGTGGCGATGGATCGCCACCGAATCGTGACCGCCCGAGTGGTGGCACCGTGACCTACTGGGCGCTTGTCGCGTCGGTCCTCTTGCTCGTGGTCAACGGATTCTTCGTTGCCGTCGAGTTCGCCCTGGTCGCCTCTCGCCGTCCGAAGCTCGAACAGATGGCGGAGGATGGCTCGTGGCGGAGTCGCATGGCGCTCGCCGGCGTTGTGGACCTGCAACGTCAGCTCGGTGGCGCCCAGTTGGGCATCACCATCGCGTCGCTCGTACTCGGTTTCTTGGCCGAACCGGCGGTCGCACACCTGATCGAGCCGATCTTCGAACAATTCGGACTGCATGACGCCGCGCTGCACACCGTGTCATTCATCCTCGCGCTCGCGTTGGTGGTGTTCCTCCACATGGTGCTGGGCGAGATGGTGCCGAAGAACCTCGCCATTGCCGCCCCCGAATCCTCGTTGCTCTGGCTGGCACCGGTACACCGCGTGTTCGTCGTCGTGTTCGGGCCCATCATCTGGTTTCTCAACCTGCTCGCGAACGGCGTCATGGCCTTGCTTCGCATCGAACCGGCGGACGAAATCGGCACCGCGCACACCGCGAGCGAGTTTGCCTTCCTGGTCAATGCGGCCCGACAGGAGGGACTGATCGAGGAGTTCGACCACACGCTGTTGACCGGAGCGCTCGACTTCGGCGAGCTCACCGCACAGTCGGTCATGATCCCTCGATCGAACGTCGAAGCCGTGACCCGCTCGATGACCATCGAGCAGGTCGAACAGGTCATCGTCACCAGCGGGCACAGCCGTCTCCCCGTCTGCGGCCGATCGCTCGACGACGTGCTCGGCTACGTGCACGCCAAAGATCTGCTCCGCCTACCCGCAGAGGCACGTAACGACGCGGTGCCTCTCGAGCTCATCCGGCGGATGCTCAAGGTTCGGGCCGACATGCTGCTCGAGGACCTGTTGATCCGCATGCGGCAACGACAGCTGCACTTTGCGGTGGTCGAAACCAGCGGTGTCACCGTTGGCATCGTGACCCTCGAAGACGTGCTCGAAGAATTGGTTGGCGACATCGAGGACGAAACCGACCGCTGAGGGGCTTCCCGCCTGCATGCTCGCGATGGTCTTTTGGCAACTACCCTTGCCGGGTGTTTCGTCGTGTGCGGCACCGCCCCCTCGCCCTCCTTCTCGCCACGGTGCTTTGTGTAGCGTTCGTCGCCGCTCCAGCCCTGGCCCAGACCGAGCTCGATCGCGCCCGCGAACAGCTCGCCGACACCGAGCGGCGCATCGCCGAGCTGCAACAGCTCGCCGATACTGCAACCGCACAGTTCCACCTCGCCGAATCCGAACTCGGTCGACTCGAGAGCGACATCGCCACGGTGTCCCGCAGAATCGACAGCGCCGACGCGCAACTCGGAGAGCTGCGAGGCGACCTACGAACCTTCGCGATCGATCAGTTCACCTCCAGCAGTAGCGGCGCCGATGTCCTCGACGCCCCGGACGTCAACGCGGCGGCGCAGGCCGACTTCCTCGCCAATTTCTTGAGCGGCGCGAACACCGACGTCGTCGAGGATTACCGCGCGCTCAAGGCCGGACTCGACGCCGACAAGGCAACGCTGGCCGTAAGCGAGGACGAACAACGCGATCGGCTGGACGACCTGGCATCAGCACAGGAGCGGGTCTACGCGAACCTCGCCGAAATCCAGGTCGAGCTCGATGCGTTCTCGGCGACGGTCCAAACCCTCGAGGCCGACCAGCGGCGGGCGGCGGGCGGCCGGGGGGGCCGGGGGGGGCCGG
>CBESNZ010000361.1:0-3023 GCA_965531045.1 uncultured Acidimicrobiales bacterium | reverse complement strand
TCGGGCATCATAACGCCCTCGAAGAAGTCGGGGGCCTTGCCGATCACGACCGCGTCGATGTCGTCCCAGGTCATCTGCGCGTCGTCGAGCGCCAGCAGCGCGGCCTCGCGCACCAGGCCCGGGAGCGACACGTCGCCACGGGTTTTTTGATACTTGGTTTGTCCAATGCCGAGGACTGCGGTGCGTTCTTTGCCCATGACTACTGTCCCTCCAACACGGCGACGAGATTCTGTTGCAGCAGCGGCCCTGCCGAAGCATGAGCGACCGCTCGGTCGCCGTCCCCAGCGGAGATGCGCTGCGCCGCCTCGGCAATGCGCATCAGGCCGGAGGCCATCATCGTGTGGCCCGCGAGCGCTCCGCCCGACGGATTCACCGAAACGTTGTCGTCGAGTCCCAGTGCCTGTTGAAGCAGGAACTCGTGCGTCGTAAACGCCGCGTGCAACTCGGCGAAATCGACCTTGTCGTCGGCCACGCCGGCCTTGGCGGCGGCGAGCGACGCTGATGGAACGCCATGGAGATCGCGGACGCCGAAGTGGTGTGGGTCGATTCGGTGATCGATACCCCGAATCCAAGCCGGGCGTTCGCTCGCCGCCGTCGCGGCATCACCAGCGGCCAGAATCACGGCAACGCCGCCATCGGCGCCGGCCGCGCAATCGTGGCGTCGTAGCGGATCGGCAAGCATCGGTGCGGCGAGCAGGTCGGCGACGGTGACGTCACCGGAGCGCACCGACAGCGGGTTGTTCTTGGCGTTCGCCTGCGAGCGCACGGCGATCTGGGCCAGTTGCTCCTCGGTGACCGTGCCGGCCTCGAGCATGGCTCGGGCCTGCAGCGCGGCGATAGCGAACGCATCGGGCCACAGCGGTGCGACGTAGTACGGGTCGAGCTGTGTCGACAGAATGTCGCGCAACGACCCGGGCGACGACTTGCCGTAGCTGTAGACCAGCGCGGTGTCGATCTCGCCGATCTGGAGCTTGACCCACGCCTCGTAGAGCGCCCATGCGCCGTCCATCTCGACGTGTGATTCGTTGATCGGTGGAACCGGGCCGACCGCGTCGAGGGTGCTTACGAACGAGAAGGCGCCACCGGCGAGAAAGTCGCTCGAGCCGGAACAGGTGAACCCGATCTGCTCCTGGGTCAGTCCGGCTTGCTCGCGAACCGCATTGATGAGCACGGTCATCATCTGCACTTCGGTGGAAGGCAGAACCGCTTCTTGGTGCATGGCCGAAGCCACAACAGCGATATCACGCATCTGTGCCACCTCCAGCGTTGTTCCCCGTCAATCCCGGGCCCTGACCGGTCCAGCCGCCGTGGCCGACCTTGTCGCCGGGCACGTCGGGCTCGCCGGTTGGCTCCCACCACAAGATGTTGTCGGGTGTCGACGCAAGCTCGGCGTCGGGTTTCCACTTGGCCCTGACCCGCATGCCGAGTCGAACATCGGAGAATTCGCACCCGGAGACGAGTCCGAGAAACCCGACCGAGGCCCCATCGAGGAAGATCCACCCACTGACGTACGGGATCTCGAGGTCGTCTCGACCGGGGATCGGGACGCGGGTGACGCAGAACGAGCCGACGTGGCCGACCGCGGGCACCTCGACGAAGTCAGGCGTCTCGATGCCGTGCACCGGGCACACCGCCTTGGGCGGGACGAACACCGCACCGTCGACCGGGCAGCATTGGCCCATGATCTTCTTTGTGGCGAAGCCCTCGAGATAGACCTGGGTGGCGCCACTTGCGGTCACCGTGTACTCGAGCGAGAACGGCGTGCGCACCGATTGCACCTGCTCCACATCACGGATCGATTCGGGCAGGATCAGCTCAGCCATTGGCGGACTCCGTTGTTGTGGATGTCTCGGGCACGAAGCCCAAGATGTCGGCGATGTGGCCCTCGCGTTCGTCCTTGAACGAAACCGTGACCCGCATGCCGGTCGACATGTGTTCGACATCCTCGACGAGGACGCCGTGCATCATGGGTGTGTCGGCACCATCGAGGAGGATCATCGCCAACGCGTAGGGGCGATCCCACGGCTGATGAGGGCGGGCCTTTGCGACCCACGTCCAGGTCGTCACGACGCCGCCGGGACCGACTTCGACCAGCTCGTTCAGCTCGGCCGACGTCTCGGGGTCGTACTCGGTCGGAGGACAGAGGACCGTGCCGTCAGGCCGTTTGATCCCGAGCAATACGCCTTCGCGCACGCCCGTCAGAAAGGCCCCGACAACCGGGCCGGTCGTGCGGGTGAACGGGTATTCCAGTACCAATTCGGCTTGCAGCCGGTCTCCCATGATTTCCCTGCTTCCTCTTCGTTGCGCCGTGCGGTTGGCGAACGAGCTATTCGTGAATGGCGTGCAACGTGCCCGCATCGGTATCGATGCGCACCCGCGTGCCCGTGGTCGGTACATCACCCGAAAAGGTGACATTCATGAGTGCCGGAATGCGAAAGTCGCGGCTCACGATCGCCAGATGGCTCTCGACGTCACCTTCGCGACAGATGATGCCGGCAAGGTCGGCTTCGATCGGCGCAAGAAACGTCGCGCCGGCGTGGTCGACCAACGCCACCGTCTCCTCGATGACCATGTCGTCATCGAGCGCGGCGAGCACGTCTTCCGGTGTCACAAAGTGCACCAGCCTCCCTTCGGCAACCGCACCGCCGAAGATCGGCGCGCCGATACCCAGCAGCGTGTTCGTCACCGGCTAGAACTCGATGATCTGACGAATGACGTCGGGGTCGCCGAGGGCGCCGAGTGCGTCGTTCACCTCGTCGAGCTTGATACGGCGACTGATCATGCCGTCGAGATCGAGCTTGCCGGCCTTGTACAGACGAAGGAAACGGTTGAAGTCGGTGCGCACGTCGGCGCCGCCGTACATCGACCCAACGAGAATCTTCTCGGAGAAGAACATCTCGAAGGCGCTGAGGGCGAATGTTTCTTCGGCTCGACCGACACCGACGATGCAGGCCGTGCCGCCGCGGCGGACGAGGTCGAGCGTGGAACGCATCGTGACCGGGTTGCCGATGCACTCGAGGCCG
>CBESNZ010000360.1:0-3111 GCA_965531045.1 uncultured Acidimicrobiales bacterium | reverse complement strand
GGGAGTGGGCCAAGAACTCGCCGGTGCCCCGCTCTCGTTCGCCGACGATGGTGGCTGCGCCCACGGCGGTAGAAATCGTCAGGGGTACGACGACGGCGATAGGGGCGAACAGGAAGACCGCCAACGCGTAGCTTGTGCGGCCGGCCGCCGTGCTGCCCTTGATCTGTTCTTGGGCGGCCGCTGGCAGTACGTCGACCGCTTGGGACACCTTCTGGATGACGTCGACGTCGCCGATGGACGTGATGGCCAACAACAAGATGGTGGGAGCAAAGAAGAAGAAGATGCTCCCGAGTATCAACATCGGCACCCAGAAGTCTTTCGCCTGCGCGAGCTGCAACAGGTCGGCCCGGGCGACGGTTCGTACGGTTTTCCACTTCATGGTGCGCTCGTTTCGGTTGCCTCGGCCCGGTCGGTGTCGACCCGCTCGGCCAAGAGTTGCCGGGTCAGGTTTGGGTCGGGGTTGCGGTTGCCGTGCACGGCGAAGTACAGGTCTTCGAGGGTCGGGGTCTGCGGGTCGACCCGGGTGAGTCGTACGCCGTCGGCACTGAGCCGAGCGATCATGTCGGGCACCCGGGAAAGGTCGTCGATGGTCACTTCGGCCGGGTCGCCGTCGACAAAGTTGATCACGCCCGGCCAGCTCGCCAGCCGGCGAAGCGCCGCCGGCTCGGTTGCAGCGATGCGAACGCGAGGTGACGGAAAGTATCGACGCACGAGATCGTCAGGATCTCCAGACGCGAGGTCGGTGCCGTCGCGAAGCACCACGACACGGTCGGCGAGTCCTTCGGCTTCCACCAGGTGATGCGTGCACATCAGGACGGTCGTGCCGGTGGCGGTCATGTCACGAATGAGCTGCAACACCTGCGCCGACGACTCGGGGTCGAGACCCGACGTCGGCTCGTCGAACAGGAGCAGTTCGGGATTGTGGAGTACGGATCTGGCCAACGCGAGTCGGGTTTTCATGCCGGTCGAGTAGCCGCCCACCTGCTGGTCGAGCGCATCGTCGATACCGAAACGATTTGCGGCGTCGCGAATGGCGGCATCCCGATTGCGGTCGACTTCGTAGAGCGCCGCCGCATAGTCGAGGTTGTCCCAACCGCTGAGTCGGTCGTACAGCGCCGGATTGGCCGAGACCACTCCACAGCGGCCGCGGATGTTCACTCGCGGATCCGACGGATTCTCGCCGAACACCCGCACGGTGCCGTGGTCACAGGACAAGGCGCCGGTGATCATCCGAATGGCCGTCGTCTTCCCGGCACCGTTCGGTCCGAGCAGGACCGTGATCCGGCCCTTCGGAACGGTGAGGTTGAGGTCGTCGAGGGCGACGACGTCCCCGAACGAACGGCCTACGCTGACCAAGCTGACGGTTGCCGACATGCGAGGTCCATCGGCAGTGTTCGGCCGATCTCCAGCCTTTGGCTCGCTGGGTCAATTGGCGCCGGTCAGCAGTCGCCGGTAAGAGAAGCCTTGAGGTTGGCCCCCCATTCGTACACGATTCGCTTGGCGAGGTTCTGATCGTGGGGGACCGCAACCATGTCGATCTGGCCATCGAAGCAACGTTCCATCAACCGTCGCGCCCGGGTGGCCTGATCGACCGACGCCACGAGCACGATGTGGTCCCACCCCATCTCCTCGGCGATGGCCGCCATTTCCTGGACTTCGCCGCGGGTCGTGGGCGGGTGCGGGTCGAAGCAGATCTGGGTGAACGCCGGCAGTCGGCCACCGGTTGCTGCGTTGCAGTACTGGTTGGCGTTGAACTGGCGATCGTCACCCCCCGGATTGCTGAAGACGATCGTGTCGGCCACGCCGACGGCGAGGTAGTGGACGCCGAGGTGCTCACGCAGATCGCCCCCACCATCGAGGACCATCACCGCGTCGGCCGTGGTCGGCGTGTCGAGGCGCGGGTGCGCGAACCAGCGGTAGGAGGCGAGGGCGAACAACGCCACGCCGAGCCCGCCGACCAGGCCGAGTCCGAGCAGGGCCCGCCTGAGCCGCGGAGAAAGTTGGGCGAACGACGACATCAACCACAGAGGGTAGCGCCGCCGATAGGGTCGTACACATGTTCGTCCTCGGGATCGACCCCGGACTCACCCGCTGCGGCTACGGCTGCGTCGAGCAACGGCGCCGGCGCCATCGTGCCGTCGATGCCGGGGTCATCAAGACGCCGGCATCGGCTCCGGTTGCCGAGCGACTGGTCGAAATCCAGCGTGAGGTCCGCAGCCTCATCGCCGAGTATCGCCCCACCGTGGTCGCCATCGAACGGGTGCTCTTTCAGGTCAACGTTTCGACGGCCATGAGCGTTGGGCAAGCCAGTGGCATCGTCATGGCCGAGGCCGCAGCGGCCGGCTGTGATGTCATCGAGTACTCACCGAACGAGATCAAGCTCGCCGTCGCGGGTCATGGCGGAGCCGACAAGGGCGAGGTCGAGCGAATGGTGCGGGTGTTGCTCGGTATAGAACAGCCGTTGCGGCCCGTCGACGTCGCCGACGCGCTGGCCGTCGCGCTCTGCCACCTCGCGCAAGCTCCTACAATTGCCGCGCTCGCTGCCCAAAAGTCCAACTCCAACGTCGCAGGTGTTCGAAGATGATCGGTTCGCTACGTGGTGCCATCCTCGACCGATCCGCCGGGGGTGACGTGCTCATCGAGGTTGGCGGCGTCGGGTACCGGTGCACCGTCACGGTCGCCACGGCGCAACGGCTCGGCGCAGTCGGCGACGAGGCGTTCGTCTTCGTGCACCATCACATCCGCGAAGACAGCCAAGCGCTGTACGCGTTTTTGTCCAACGAAGAGCGTCTCGCATTCGAGGCGCTCATTTCCGCCCACGGTGTCGGTCCCAAGCTCGCGCTCGACATTCTCACCACCTACCCGCCCAACGAGCTTCGCACGGTTTTGGCAGGCGACGATGTCGACGCGCTGTGTCTCGTCCCGGGAGTCGGAAAAAAGACCGCCACTCGGCTGTTGGTCGAGCTCAAGTCGAAGCTCGACCTCCCCGATGTCGACCTCGCGGCGATAGAAGGCTCTGCCGCGGTCTCCGGCCCATCACCGCTGGTCGACGTGCGCGACGCGCTCGCCGGGCTCGGGTACAGCACCGACGAAATTCGTACGGTGGTCGCC
>CBESNZ010000359.1:0-3124 GCA_965531045.1 uncultured Acidimicrobiales bacterium | reverse complement strand
CCTTTCGGATGGTTGCCGCCACGTTCGCGGCGGGCACCGCTTCGTCGACGACGAACGCCAGATCGATGTCGCTCGAGGGGAACTTCGAGACCGGCGTGTACTTGCGATTTCCGTGGGGGCCGTTGAGCACCGCACCGAGATCGAGTTCGATCCAGGCGACGCGACCCGATACCCCATACGCCTCGGCAACATCGGGGTCGACCTCGCCAACCGTGCCGCGCACGCGGCCGGCAATGGCGACGTCGGCGCTGCGGGTGGGGTGCAGGCCCGGCGGTGAAGCGGGCCGCAGCTGCACATTGGGCAACGCCATCGACGCGGCGAGCAGTTCGAGCACGGCGACGGCGGTCGGCGCTTGTTCCCCGGCGATGGCGACGGCGAGGTACTCGCGCTCGTCCGGCAGCTCGGCACCCTCCGCCGCCGGAAGATACACATGGCCGATTTCGAACAACGAGATGTGCTCGTTGCGATGGGACTGGTTGTACGCAACGGCCTTCAGCTGGCCCGGAAGCAGCGACGTGCGTAGCACCGACTCCTCGGCGACCAACGGATTTGCCAGCGTGATCCCGTCGTCGGGCAAGCCACAGCGCTCGAGATCTCCCGGGGCGAGGAAGGGCATGGGCTGCGTTTCGTCGCAACCGGCGCCGACCAACACGTCGCGCACGGCACGCCGGGCCTGTTGGTAGGGGCTCAGCCCGCCGGCGTCACCACCGCGGGGAACGGTCCGAACCAGATGTTCGTAGCCGTGCAACCGAGCCACCTCTTCGGCGATGTCGGTCTCGGTTTCGGTGTCCCAGCGCCAGGTCGGGATCGTGACGTCGAGTTCGCCATCGGTCACGGCAACGCCGAAACCGATCGACGACAGGTGAGCACCCATATTGTCAGGTGACACATCGGTCCCGAGCAGGGCGTTGACCTTCGCCGGCCGGACCCGCAGCGGCGTGCGATCCGGTGTGGTTCCTTCGGCATCGATGATGGTGGCGTCGGGTTGTCCGCCGGACTCGGCGATCAGCTGCCCGAATCGCCGCATCGCTCGGGCCATGTTCTCTCCCCAGTCGGCACCGCGCTGGTAGCGCTGCGACGCTTCGCTTCGCAGCTGCAGTCGCTTGACCGTGCGGGAAATCGACGGCGGGTCCCACCACGCCATCTCGAGCAGGACGGCCGTCGTATCGCTGCTGATTTCGGTGGCTGCGCCACCCATGACCCCGGCGATGCCGATGGCCAGATCGTCCTTGTTGGCGATGACACCATCGCTCGCGAGCAACGATCGCTCGACGCCGTCGAGCGTGGTGATGGTCTCGCCCTCGGTGGCGCGACGGATGCGCAGGTGGGCATCGGGTACCAGGTGGTAATCGTAGGTGTGGTTGGGCTGACCGAGCTCGAGCATCACGTAGTTGGAGACGTCGACCACGTTGTTGATCGATCGCTGCCCGAGGGCCCGAAGGCGATTCGCCAACCATGGTGGCGACTGCCCGACCGTGACGCCATCGATTGCCTGCGCCAAGAAGCGGCCGCACAACGAGGGATCGATGTTGTCGATCGTCGGCACAACCAAGCCGGTGGAGCCGGTTGTCGCCGGGTAGTCGGGAAAGGCGAACGGAACGCCGAGACCGGCCGCGAGATCGCGGGCGACACCTGCGACCGACAGCGCATCGGGACGATTGGCGTTGACCTCGAGGTCCCACAAGATGTCGCGTTCGACACCGAGTACCTCGCTGATCGGCGCGCCGAGTTGAGCCTCGTCGGCCTGACCGCTCAAGATCATGATGCCGTCGGCGTCGTCCCCGAGGCCTATCTCGGTCGACGAACAGCACATGCCGTTCGACCATTCGCCGCGCATCTTGCGACGTTCGATGAGCATGCCATTGGCCATCGTGGTGCCGAGCGGGGCAAACGGGATGAGGTCGCCGACGGCCATGTTGAACGCACCACAGCAGATCTGCAGCGCCTCACCGTCGCCCGCATCGACCTGCACCAATTGGATGCGGTCGGCGTCGGGGTGGGGAGCGAGGTCGAGCACCTTGGCAAGCACGACGCCGTCGAGGCCGGCGCCGACTTCTTCGGTGCTTTCGACCGCGAGGCCGAGCGCGCTGAGCTTGTTGCCCAAATCGGCCGGATCGCCGTCGATGTCGGGCGCGAATTCACGCAGCCACGAAAGAAGTACCTTCATCTAGAACTGCCTCAGGAATCGGACGTCGTTGTTGACGAGCTCGCGGATGTCGTCGAGTTGGTAGCGCATGACGGCGAGACGATCGATGCCGAAGCCGAACGCAAATCCGGAAAATTCGTCGGGGTCGATGCCGCAATTGCGCAGCACTTCCGGATGCACCATGCCGCAGCCCCCCAGCTCGAGCCAGGAGCCGTCGTCGCGGCTGATGTCGAACTCGGCCGACGGCTCGGTGAAGGGGAAGTACGACGGTCGCAGCCGCGTCTCGACCTCGTGGCCGAAGAAGGCCTTGACGAACTCGTCGATGGTGCCGGCGAGGTCGCCCATCGTGATGCCGCGATCGACGACGAGACCCTCGATCTGGTTGAACGCCGGCAGGTGTGTGGCATCGGCGGTGTCGGTCCGAAACGTCCGGCCCGGCGCGATGATGTAGATGGGTGGCTTCTGCTGCTCCATCGTTCGAATCTGAACCGGGCTGGTATGGGATCGCAGCATGACCGACTCGGGTTCACCCATGTTCACGAAGATGGTGTCGAACGAGCCTCGCGCGGGGTGCCATTCGGGGATGTTCAGCGCCTCGAAGTTGTACCAAGCGGTTTCGACCTCCGGGCCTTCGGCCACCTTGTACCCCATGCCGCAGAAGACGTCCTCGAGGCGGTAGCGGGCCTGGGTGACCAGGTGGAGATGGCCGCGCCGCAACTCGGTGTGTACCTCGGTCAGATCGAGCCGTTCCGCTTCGAGCTGTTCGGCCCGGGCCAATGCGTGCAACTCGGCGCGGCGCGCATCGACCAGCGCCTCGACCTCCGCCTTGACGGCGTTGATCGCCTGCCCCGCGGCCTTGCGCTGATCGGGCTCCATCGCCCCGAGGCCCTTCTTGGCATCGGCCAACGAGCCCTTCTTGCCGAGAAACCGATTGGCCGCCGCCGACAGTTCGTCGGCGCTTTCACTTTCGGCAACCGC
>CBESNZ010000358.1:0-3134 GCA_965531045.1 uncultured Acidimicrobiales bacterium | reverse complement strand
CTGCCACAGCAAGCTGCACGAGGTCGTCGCCCTGATCCAGGCGATCGAGGCGGGCGCCGACGAGGCGCTGATGCTCGATCCCAACGGATTCGTCGCCACCTGCAATGCGACGAACTTCTTCATCGTCGCCGGCGGCCAGCTGTGGACCTCGACGGGCGACTACTGCCTCAATGGCATCACCCGTCGGTTGGTGCTCGAACTTGCGTCTGCGGCCGGCATCGAGGTGCACGAAAAGAACTTCTCGCTCACCGACGTGTACGGCGCCGACGAGGCCTTCGTCACCGGGACATTCGGCGCGCTCACCCCGGTGAATGAGGTCGACGGCCGGGTCATCGGCTCACCCGCAAACGACGGACCGGGTCCGGTCACCGCTCACCTCAGCGCAATCTATGCCTCGGCCGTTCACGATCACGTGTCCGAACCACAGCGGTAGGAACCATGCGAGTCATCACCATGTGGTCGGGCCCCCGCAACATCTCCACCGCCCTCATGTACAGCTGGCGTCAACGCGCTGACACCCAAGTGTTCGACGAGCCCTATTACGGCCGATACCTCTCCCAATTCGACCCGGGACACCCCGGCCAGGACGAGGTTCGCGCTTCCCAGCCCATCGACATCGACGAGATCATCGGACGCATCACCGCTCCCGGCGGAGCCCCATTGCGCTACGTGAAGAACATCGCGCATCACCTCGATGCGCTCGACAATGACCCGGCCAATACCGACGTACTCGGTCTCGGAACCAACGTGCTACTGATCCGGCATCCAGCCCCGGTCGTTGCATCGCTCACGGCGACCCTTGGCGAGGGCTTTTCCGTCGACATCACCGGCGCCGAGTCGCTCACCCGCGTGCTCGACTACGAGTTGGCTGCCGGCCGCGAGCCGCTGGTGATCGATTCGGCCGACCTACTTTGCGACCCCGAGGGCATTCTGATGCGAGTCTGCGAGCGTCTCGAAATCGCATTCGACGAAGCCATGCTGGGGTGGCCGGCAGGTCCGAAGCCCGAAGACGGCGTGTGGGCGAAGCACTGGTACCACAATGCTCACGCGTCAACCGGCTTCGGGCCCCATCGCGAGTTCTCCGGCAAGCTCAGCGAAATCCAGACGGCGCTGCTCACACAATGCCTTCCCCACTACGACCGCCTCCGGTCGTACTCCATCAAAGATTTGTGAACCGAAACAGACGATATTCGTCGCTTTGGGTTCACAAATCTTGTGGTTGCATGGCGGCGACGTTGCCGACCGCGCTCAGCGAGCGCCGCCCCCCGAGCACCCGTTCGACCACTCGATTGACATCATCGGCGGTGACCGAGCGAATCGACTCGACAAAACTGTCGATCGTCGGAACGTACCCACGCACGCTAGTGGCCGAGCCGATCCTGGCCATTCGACTGCCGCTGTCCTCGAGGCCCAACAGCGTTGCGCCCTCAAATCCGTCGCGGGCGACCTCGAGCTCGATGGCGGTCAAGCCGTTCTGCACGAGATCGTCGATCTCGGCGTTGATCACCTCGAGCAGTTCGTCCACGCGCTCGGCGGCGGTTCCGGCGTAGAGCGTGAGCGTGCCCGCGTCGGTGAAGGCGGCCATGGACGAATAGACGCTGTACGCCAAGCCGCGCTTCTCGCGCACCTCTTGAAAGAGTCGGCTGGAAAGGCCGCCACCGATCACCTGATTGGCGATCGCCAAGGCAAACCGGTCGGGGTCGTCGTACGAGACGCCGCGCCAACCCATGGCGATGTGGACCTGCTCGGTTGGGCGTTCGAGCAGCACGTCGTCGCCAACGTCGGCGCTGGGGGCGACACGGCCCGGAGCATCGCCACTATCCGAGGACGAGAATGCGGAGCTGATTCGCTCGACCAAGTGGTCGTGATCGATGTTGCCAGCCGCCGCGAAGACCAGATTCGCCGGCTGGTACCACCGCTTGTGGAACGCTCTGATGGCGTCGGCCGGCATCGCCTCGATCGTCGCCGACGTGCCGAGCACCTCCCACCCCAGCGAATGCTGCGGAAACAATGACTCCTGCAACGAGGTGTGCACCAGGTCGTCGGGCAGATCCTCGCTCTGCGCGAGTTCTTCGAGGATCACCAGCCGTTCGCCATCGACGTCCTCGTCGGTGAAACCGGGATTGGCCAGAACCTCGCAAAGAATGTCGACCGCGAGATCGACCCTCGTATCGGGCACCCGTGCTTGGTATGCCGTGTGTTCCTTGCTGGTATAGGCGTTGAGATCGCCGCCGGTGCGATCGATCTGCTCGGCGATGTCCTGGGCCGAACGGGTGGGCGATCCCTTGAACAACAGATGTTCGAGAAAGTGCGAGGCCCCGGCAAGATCGGGGGTTTCGTCGCGGTTGCCAACGCCGACCCAGCATCCGATGGAGGCCGATCGAACCGACGACATCGCTTCGGTGACGATGCGCAGCCCGTTGTCCAGGGTGGTGGTGCGGGTGGCCGCATCGACCTGGGGAACATAGATCTCAGGCAAAGGTGTCGACCTCGGAGAGCGGTTGACCCGCGACATCCTTTTCGGACAACGACGGCGCTTCGCCGTTGACCAACGGCCAGTCGATGCCGACCTCGGGGCAGTTCCACAACAGCGATCGCTCGGAATCGGGCATGTAGTAGTCGGTGCACTTGTACACGAATTCGGCAGACGGTGACGTCACGTAGAACCCATGCCCAAAGCCCGGTGGAACCCACAGCATGTGCTTGTTCTCGGCCGACAGGGTGACGCCGACCCACTGGCCAAAGGTTGGCGAACTCTTGCGAAGGTCGACAGCGACGTCGAACACCTCGCCCTCGACCACGCGCACGAGTTTCCCCTGCGGTTGATCGAGTTGGTAGTGCATGCCCCGCAAGATGCCCTGCCGAGACTTGGAGTGGTTGTCCTGCACGAACGGCAACGGCGAACAATGCTCGGCGAACTCGTTCTGGCGAAACGTCTCCAAGAAGAAGCCGCGTTCATCGCCGAAGACTTTGGGCTTCAGCAAAACGACATCAGGAACCGACTGCGGCACATACTCCATAAGCCCACAACGCTAGAGGGTCGAGCCGAAAACGGCGAGGGCCGCCGCTGTTGCCAGCGACGGCCCCCGGTACTCAGTGTTCTTTTCTAGCGACGCGAGCGGCCACCGCGACCA
>CBESNZ010000357.1:0-3136 GCA_965531045.1 uncultured Acidimicrobiales bacterium | reverse complement strand
TCGCCATCACCAAGAGCCACACCGGCGACTTTGTGATCGGTGCAGAAGGCACGTGGAACCTGCACGTCGTGAACGACGGTCCGGCCACGGCGATCGCTCCGGTCACGGTGACCGACGCGCTCGAGCCTGGTCAGACCTTCGTGTCGGCCACCAGTGCCAACTGGGACTGCACGTACGCCGATGAGACGGTCACCTGCACGTACGTCGGCTTGGGCACGTCCCCCATCAACATGGTGGCCGGAACCAATACCTCGATCGAATTGACCGTGGGTGTCGACGCGCTGGCATCCCCCACGGTCGACAACACGGCCGAGGTGACGTTCCCCGCGCCGCTCGATCTCGACGAAACGAACAACACGAGCTCGGATACCGCACCGGCCCCGTTGTCGATCCTCGGTATCGACAAGGTGGCGCTCGGCGACCTCACTCCGGGCGAACTGGTGACGTACCAGTTGACCGTGACCAACTACGGACCGAGCACCACGCGCGGGACGATCACGGTGATCGACGATCTACCGGTCGGCCTCGCATTCGTGTCCTCGTCACCCCCGGCCGGCATGAGCTGTACCCACACCTCTGGCTATGTCACCTGCACCACCGACGAGCAGTTGCCCGACGGGGGCAAACTCGTACTGCTCATCACCGCTCGAGTCGACCTGAGCGCAACGGGGTCGATGACCAACGAGGCGTCGGTCTCGGGCGGGAACGCCGTCGGCGACCAGTTCGTCGACCAGGCGGTGCTCGACAGCATTCGCGCTGCGGCCATCGCCGATCCCGATGGCGCGATCGCCGCAATCATCGGCCTGCCCGTCGACGCCGACACCCGGTTCGACGGCGTGACCAGCACGGTCGCCAGCCTCGGCCAGTCGAACGATTTGGCGTTCACCGGCAGCAGCGTGTTCCGCATAGTCACTCTGGCGCTGGGGCTCCTCCTGGCGGGCGTCGCTGCCATGCTCGTCTCGCGCCGACGACGCGAGACCATCTAGCTGGGACGCGGCGCTCTACCGGACGGCCACGGGCGCGGCCACACGACGGGAAATCGGTCGGACAGTTCGAGCGCGTCCCCGTCGACGAGGTCGAGGGTGTTTCGAAACGGTTCGGGTGACGACGGTCGCCGGTAGAACACACAGCCCTCGGGTGCGTAGCGAACCGATGCGGCTCTCCGGCGCCTCGTGGCCGAAACGTTGCCGGCCGATCCGTGAACGGTCGCCCAGTGGTGCACGATCACGTCGCCGGGTCGGGCGTCGAAGAACACGAGATCGTGCGTGTCGGCAGTGATCGGCCCCAATTCTTCGAGGCCGGCGAGGTCGACCCCCTCGACCTCGGGGAAAGTTCCCGTGTCGGTCACGAAGTCGCTGGGCTTGAAGGTCCGACCCCAAAGGTGCGAGCCGCGCACGTAGCCCATGGCGCCGTTTTCGATCGTGACCTCGTCGACGGGAACCCAACACACCGCCATGTCTGCGCCACCCACCAAGAAGTACGGCTTGTCCTGGTGAAAGGGCGTCTTCACCATCGAGCCGGGCTCTTTGAGAAACAACTGGTCGCTGTAGAAGTTGACCTTCTGACTCTCGGTCACCTGCGCCACGATCTCGGGAAGCGGCGAACCGAGGTGGTGGAGGCGCACCCCCTCGTGCCAACCCCCGGCATCGGTCTCGACAATGCTTCGTCCGGTGTACTCGGCATCACGCTCGCCCTCTGCCGCGATGTCGGCATCGGGCAGTGCCGCCCGCGCCATTTCTGCGACCGCGGTCATGTCCGCACGGATGCCTTGGCCGCTCGTGCCCACAAAGCTGTCGGCGTCGACCGCTCGATCCGCGAAATTGTCGAACACGTCGGTGAGCTGCGCCTCGAGGAACGCAACCCACGCAGCCGGGTAGATCTGCTTCAGCACGACGACGCCATCACGGGCGTAATCAGCTCGTTCTCGATCGGTCACCGGCCGAACCGGCCGGGCGCTCATCGGTTCGTTCAGGGGTTCGTTCAGGGGTTTGTTCAGGGGTTTGTTCATTGGGTCCGTCCAACCGTCGAGGCCTCGAGCGCACATGGGTCAGGCTTGCCGACGCACGGTGCGTCGGCAAGGCCGCTGCCCGCATCTTGCGTGAGGAATCGATCGCGAAGGCGCCGCCGCCGCGAATGCCGTAGATTCAACACCGTGGGAAACGACGAGCAAGAGCCCCGGTTTCGAGACGAAGAGGTGACCTTTCACGGGGTTCCCGGCGAAAATATCGACGTCCCCACCGCGAACCCGCGCAACTACTACCAGGCGATCGCCGATCTACCCGGCTGCGAACGGGTAACCATCGATGGCAAGTTGTTCCTCCCCACCGACGAGCAGAAGCAGCCGGTGGTCA
Source organism: uncultured Acidimicrobiales bacterium (assembly GCA_965531045.1). Taxonomy (GTDB): domain Bacteria; phylum Actinomycetota; class Acidimicrobiia; order Acidimicrobiales; family SHLQ01; genus CBESNZ01. Next base: position 785 of record CBESNZ010000357.1, on the reverse strand, counting down.
TCGTGGTGCCGGGCAGCCTCGGGGTCGGCCTCAACCACCGGGCGCACGCCGAAACACTGATCGGCGCCGGCTATGGCGTGTTGCTGCTCGATCCGTTCGGCGCCCGCGAGGTGCAGTCGACCGTCGCTAACCAAACGCCCTATTCCTTCGCGGCGAGCGCCGTCGACGTGCTCGCGGCGCTGCGCGTCCTGCAGGACCATCCGCTCGTCGATTCCGATCGCATCAGCGCACAGGGGCACAGCCGTGGCGGTTCCGCGGTGCTGACCGCAGCGTCTCGCTGTTTTGCAGATCCGATCGTCGGATCCGAAACAGCGCTTGCCGGCGTCTACGCCGTGTATCCGTGGTGCGGCCACCAGTTCGTCGACGCGTCGGTGGGTCCGACCGCCGTTCGAGCGATACTCGCCGAGGCCGACGAGTGGTGCTCGGTGCAGCAAAGCCAGGCCCACCTGTGGGCGATCGCTCGAACCGGCGCCGAGGCGACCCTGAGCATCGTGCCCGGCGCAGCGCACAGCTTCGACCGCCTCGAGCCGGTGCACGAGCTCTCCGACGCGGTTGTTGCGCCCCATGCGCCCACGATCTACCTCGACGACGACGGCGCAATGATCGATCCGCACAGCAATGAAGCCGACCCCGAACTGATCGATCTTCATGTGTTCGTGGCGGCGGCCAAGGCGGGGTTCGCCCGGACCGGCGCCAGCATCGGCGGCGTCGGAGATCAGCCCGACGTCTTCCGCTCCGACATGCTCGCGTTCCACATGAAGACCCTCGGCCCCCTCTCGTAGCTC
>CBESNZ010000356.1:0-3154 GCA_965531045.1 uncultured Acidimicrobiales bacterium | reverse complement strand
CGCAAGTTTGTCGGTATCGGCCTCTGGGATCCGGCCTCGCCGATCCGTATCAAGATGTTGCACCGCGGCTCGCCCGCAACCATCGACGCGGCCTGGTGGCATCAGAAGTTGGCTGCCGCAGTCGAAGCTCGCGCCAGCCTGTGGCCGGCCACGACCGGGTACCGGGTCGTCAACGGCGAGAGCGACGGCTTCCCGGGCCTTGTGCTCGATCGCTACGCCGATGTGTACGTCATGAAGCTGTACAGCACCGCGTGGCTTCCGCATCTGGCTGACGTCGTCGAGGCCATCACCGCCCTGTTGTCACCCGAGGCGCTCGTACTCCGCTTCGGCCGTCGCGCCGAACGAGACGATACTTTTGGACTCGTCGAGGGGCGGTCACTGATCGGCCCGACCCAGACCGACGCAGTGGTCTTTGTAGAGAACGGATTGCACTTCGAGGCCGACGTGATCAATGGCCAGAAGACGGGCCATTTCCTCGACCAACGCGACAACCGTCAGCGGGTCCGGGAACTTGCGAGCCGAGCCCGCGTGCTCGACGTGTTCAGCTGCACGGGTGGTTTCTCGCTCTACGCCGCAGCCGGCGGTGCCCGCGAGGTGCATAGCGTCGATATCGCACCCGAGGCGATGCAAACCGCCAAACGGAACTTCGAGCTCAATCAGTCCGTTCCGGCGGTCGCTGCGTGTCGCCATCTGACCACCGTCGGCGACGCGTTCTCCGTGTTGCGCAAGCAAGCCGACGCCGGCGAGCGCTACGACATCGTGGTGATCGATCCACCCTCGTTCGCGTCGAAACAGTCGAGCATCGATGCAGGACTCAACTCGTACCGCCAGCTCACCATGCTTGGGACACAGCTCCTCAACTCCGGGGGGTTGCTGGTGCAAGCGTCGTGCTCGAGTCGAATCGACGCCGACCGCTTCTACGCGACCGTGCACGACGGCGCGGCGAGCGTGAACGTCACCCTGACCGAACTCGAACGCACCGGCCACGGCATAGACCACCCCGCCACCTTCGCCGAAGCCGACTATCTCAAAGCCCTCTTCGCGAAAGTTAGTTGACGCACTAGGTGACGCGAGAGGACCCAGCCCAACGGCTGAGCCCTCTCAACGGAGATATCCCGTAACGCCGTTTGCCGGACCTTCCAGTGCCCTGCCAGGCCAAAGGCCTCGGCGGCCCCAGGAACTGCGATGTCAACCGGCACGGCGCCAGCCACAGGTAAAAACAAGGGCCTGAGGGACGAAGGCCCGTGATGCACCTTGGTGTGCAGCATCGGCAACCGAGGAGCGCCAGCGACGAATTGTCGAGTGCGTTAGGAAAGCAGCCCGTCGAGTTGCTCGGCGACCTGTTCGGGAGTCGTTGGCGGAGCGAATCGAGCCACGACTTCACCCGAACCGTTCACCAAGAACTTCTCGAAATTCCACGTGATGTCGGCGGCGTCGCCTTCACCCGGCTGGGCTTCCTTGAGCATGTTGTACAGCTCGCAGGCACCGTCGCCGTTGACCTCGATCTTCGAGAACATCGGGAAGTTCACGTCGAACTTCGACGTCGCGAACTCGAGGATCTCGGCATCGCTGCCGGGCTCCTGCTCACCGAACTGGTTGCAGGGAAACCCAAGAACGACAAGGTCGTCGCGGTCGTTGTGAAGCGTACGCAGACCTGCGTACTGAGGCGTAAGGCCTCAAGCGCTCGCAACGTTGACGACGAGAACCGCTTTGCCTTCGAATTGCGAGAAAGGAACGTTCTCGCCCGTGATGGAGGTCATTTCCAGGTCATGAAATCTGCTCATGCCAGCACCCTATCTCCCACCCCGCGAACGGGGACAGTCCCCAACCTGAGATTGGGGGCAGGCCTCGACCAGGACCCGTTGAATAGTGGGAAATCCTGCGTGAGACGGCACAGTGCTGCTATGCAAAACCGACGCTCCTTACGCCCTTGGCACGCTGCTCTCATCTTCGGCTTGCTCGGACTCCTCGCTGCATGCGGCGGGGACGATGCCGCGCAAGGCACCGAGAACCCGGGCGCCGACGTGTTGGACAACGCCGACATCGATGCAGATGAGGGCGACACAAGAAGCGCCGCTGGCGGTGGTTCGATCCGTGCTGGTGCCATCGCTTGGCCGTTCGAAGGCGACGTGTGCTTCTCGGATGGTTCGTTTCTCCAGGTTTCCGGCTCTGGAACGCGAGCCGACGGTGTGCCGTTCTTTGCCGAGATTGTTGTCAACGACGACGAGGATTCCGATGGCGATGGCACGCCCGATCCGTCAGGTTCGGTAATCCTGCGCTTCGGTACAGACAGCGACGACGACGCGGCCGATGGCGAGGCCGACTACGAGGCGACCTTGCTCGTCGCCGGGACCATCGAAGTTCGCGAGTTCGAGTACGAACTGGTGGATGGCTATGTCACCGGAACTGGGGAGATCACCGACTTCAACGGCGTCGAGACCGAATTCGGCGAGTACGTCGCGCTCGAGTTCGAGGGCGGCTGCGGGTGAACCTCGGTCGAAGTCAGACCGAGTAGCCGCCGTCGACATTGAGAATCTGTCCGCTGATGTACCCCGCCCGCGGCGACGCCAGAAAACCTACGGCTTCGGCCACGTCGGAACAGGTACCGAAACGACGCATCGCGATGTTGTTGCGCGCAATCTCGAGCGCGGCCTCGTCGTAGTGGCCGGTGTTCATCAGGTCGAGGGCCATGCCGTCGCCGAGCATGCCGGGGCCCACGGCGTTGAAGCGCACGCCGAACCGTCCCTCCTCCGCAGCGAAGGCCTTCACCAACGATTCAATCGCGGCCTTCGGACCAGCCGACAGACCGTCTCGTACGGCATAGCGATCGGTTGCGGCGGTCGTGACGACGGTCATCGAACCACCGGCTTGGCGCAACGCCGAAAGCGCAGCGTGGGCCACGTTGAAGAATCCGGTGACCTCTGCGTCGAGCGCGGTTGCGAAGTCGGCTGGCGGGACCCGACTGAGGTGTACCTGCGGCACCCTCGGCCCGGCGGCGTAGACCACCGAGTGCAGACCGCCGTACTCTTCGACCAAATCGCCGAGCGCAGCCGCCACTGCACCGGCGTCGAGCATGTCGAGCGCGATCGGTTTGGCGGCGGACCCGAGTTCGGCGACCAACTCGTCGGCCACTGCCTTACTCGAGCGGTAACTG
>CBESNZ010000355.1:0-3225 GCA_965531045.1 uncultured Acidimicrobiales bacterium | reverse complement strand
TCCAGTCGAGCCGCCACGCCAGATCTGCGTGATCGATGCGCAGACGATCGGCGGCGAGCGCCGCGTGGTGGTGCGGCCAGCTCCCGATCCATTCGCCGATGAGGGGTGCGATGCGGCGCTCGAATGCAGCCAACTCGAGTGACCAACCGTCCAGACGATCGATGGCCGAACGGTACGCACTGCGCAGCGCCCCGGCCGGACCGAAGACGATTCCCACCCGATCGCTCCCCACCCCAGTGCCCGCCACCCCAGCGGCCCCCACCCCAGTGGAATCGACGTCGCTCACGTTGCCCTCACGATCCGACGAGTCCTTCTTCGGCACGACCGGCCTCTTCGGCGAGTTCCGCGGCGTCTCGCGCCTCGACGAAGCGCCGGGCATCCTGGTCATGGCCCAGTGCGGCCGCACGCAGCGCCGACCTGACCTCGCCGATCTCTCGCTGCAGAAGCAGGAGTCGATGTTCGATCGTGCCGAGCCAATATCGACTGAGCTCCGCCGCTCCACCGGCCCACACCGAAGCCGTGTGCAACTCGCGCACGGGCGCAGAAATGCTTCGGCTGCTCACCTCGTACGTCGAGAGCTGTTGTTCGAGTATTCGGCAGGCGTACGCGCGGTCCTGTGCGAGGAGAACCTGGACGTGCAACTCAGCGGCATCGCTCATTGCGGCGCTTTCTTCTCTTCGCCGCGCGCTCCGTCGACGGGCGACGGGCAGCTGCGCGGTTCGGCTTCGGGGAGAAGTGCGCTACGAGGGTGATACTACATGAAAGATATTGTTAGTCAACTCACGTCGTCGGTGGGATCGGTTTTCGGAATCGGGTCGAACGCCCGCTTCATGGCACCCAAGGGGTCCTTCTTGAAGGCGGCGGCCGTGGCCGTGTGGCCCGCGAGCGCCTGCAGCTCTTGACCGGCCCGCATTGCGGCCCTGGCCCCCCACACGTCGAACGATCGGTGTACCGATCGTTTGTTGATCTGCTGCAAATCGGACGGCACCTTGGCGACCTTCTGGGCGATTGCCAATACCTGGGCCTCGAGCTCGTCGGTGGGAAAGGACCGATTGGCGAAACCGATTGCCACCGCTTCGTCGCCGCTGTACGAGTCGCCGGTGAGCATCATTTCCATCGCGTTGCGCATCCCGACGATCGGCGTGTGGAACTGCCAGTCGGGCGGGCTCGCAACCCGCACGACCGGATAACCGATCTGGGCCTCGGACGCCACGTACACCAGGTCACATGCGGCGGCGAGTTCCGTTCCGCCTGCCATGGCGTAGCCGTGCACCTGGGCGATGACGGGTTTGGCGAGGTCCCACATCGAGAACCAGCCATCGGTGGCCTGTCTGGCCCACTGCCCGTCACCCGGCGCCGAATACTGTGGCGGGTCGTCCATCAACGCCCCACCGAGGTCATAGCCCGACGAGAAGCAGGTTCCGGCGCCGCAGACGATCGTCACGCGCACGTCCGGATCGGCGTCGTGCATCTGGAGTTGCTCGAACAATTGGGAACGCAACGGCGTCGATATGGCGTTGCGCTTCTCGGGCCGGTTCAACACGATGCGCCGCACATTGGGCGCAGGGTCCTCGACCAGGATGAGGGGTTCAGCGGTCATGCGCGTGGCTCCGTTTCGCTCAGTTCTGCGGCAATCTCGAGGCCGCGCTCGGTCTCGCTTCGAATGATCATGCCGGTGATCCCGGCCGGAACGACCTCGGACCACCGGGAGCGGATGCGAGCTTCGTCACCGATCAGCGCGCCGTCTTCGATGTATTCGTCGGGCACCGCAGCCACCGCCGCCTTCTTATCGCCCGCCAGCCAGAGTTCTTGGATCCGCTCAGCTGCTTCGGGATACCCCCGTCGCGCCATCGAGTCTCGGTGATAGTTGTGGGACTCGGATCCCATCCCGCCGACATACATCGCCGTGAGCGGCTTCTTCGCAGCAATTGCGGCCGCGACGTCGTCGGTGAATTCGATCGACAGACCGGTGAAGATGTCGAATCGGTCCCGCTCGAACCCATCGGTGCGGCGGGCGAAACCCTCGTCGAGGACCGGCCCGTAGACCTCGCTGCCGGTTGGCCCGAAGCCCATCGGTAGCCACCCGTCGGCCACCTCGGCGGCCAAGGCGGTGTTCCGGGGACCACCGGAAGCAATCCAGATCTCGATCTCGCCGGCCGGATGAAGAATCGATTTCAGCGGCTTGCCTTGACCGATCGAATCAGCACCGTTGTACGGCAACGAGATCGCTGCGCCGTCGTGGGTAACCGGCCCCTCCCGATTGATGATCTTGCGCATGATCGCGACGTAGTCGCGTAGCTGCGCGTTGGGAGACCCCCACGGACGTCCGTACCAACCCTCGACGATCTGTGGCCCTGACACCCCGATACCGATGATGGTGCGACCGCCGCCGGCGAGCGCGTCGATGGTCATGGCAGCCATGGCGGTCGCGGCCGGGGTACGGGCCGCAAGTTGCACGACCGAGGTGCCCAACTTGATCTCGGTTGTGAGCGCAGCCAGGTACGCCAGCGGCGACAGCGCGTCGGAACCGTAGGCCTCGGCGGTCCACACCGAGTGAAACCCGAGTCGCTCTGCGAGCTGCACCTGACCAACGGGCGCTTCGAGCGTCGCGCCGCGGTAGAGATCAAGTCCAAGGCCAAGCTTCATCGGAACTCCCAGAGAGGTGCAATAGGCCTAGCCAAACAGCAGGGCGGCAACGAACACAAGGCCGCCGAAGAATGACGAAGCGAACGCCAACCCGGTGGCCCCCGCTGCGGCACTGAGACGGGCCGGTTGCACGGCCCGAAGTCCCTCGAGGGCAGCGCCCACATTGGTATCGGCCAGCACGTCGACCTGGGCTTTGAGTTCGCGGGCGAGGCGAGCGAAACCCAACACCGAACGGTCGGCCGAAACGACAGCGTCGGCGACATTGCTCACCGAAGCCCCGAGCTCTTCGCGTGACCCGGATCGAGCCGCCAAATCGGCCGGCAGCGCAACGACCGACGCCAAAGACTTGCGGAACTGCCAGAGACCCAGGGTCGGGACCAGCATCACCACCGCGAAAAGCACCCCGGCGATCGGCCATCCGAAGCGCCAGAAACCGGCGAACATGAGCAGCACCCCGAACGCGTTGACGGCCATGACCCAGAGCACCGAGCGCCGCAGGAGACCCGCGATCGAAGCGACCCGTCGCGCCACGTCTCCGACGTTCATCGTCGAAACACCGAGACCAGCGTGGCGATCAGC
>CBESNZ010000354.1:0-3261 GCA_965531045.1 uncultured Acidimicrobiales bacterium | reverse complement strand
CCCACCCCGGTTCCTGCCTCCATCCGACTGGTCGATGTCGAGGGCTACTGGATGGTCGACCCTGCGTGAACACGGCATCCACATCCGACCTCGAGGTGGCGATCATCGGCGCCGGTATCAGCGGCCTCGCCGTTGCTCGCGCGCTGCGCGCCGAGGGCCGATCCTTTCGCATCTTTGAGGCGCGTCCGCGACCGGGCGGCCGCATCCTCTCCGCCCGGGTTCCGGGTGGCCGCGCCGATTTGGGACCGACGTGGTTCTGGCCAGGCGAACGGCGAATCCTGTCGCTCGTTTCCGAGCTCGGTCTCGACGTGCACGATCAGTTCGCAACCGGGGATGCGCTGTACGTCGGCGACCATCAAGTCCAGCGAATGAAAGGGTTCACCAACCCGCCAGCCTTCCGGTTCTCCAACGGCGCGCAGTCGCTCGTCGAGGCACTCGTCGACGCGCTCCCGTCCGACGCGATCACGTACGACACCCCCGTCGACCGAATCCAACAAACGGACAACCACGTGGTCGTCCATACCACCGAGGAAACGGTGCCGGCCGATGCAGTGGTTCTTGCCCTCCCGCCGTCGCTCGCCATGTCGGCAGGTCTCGTCGAACCGACGAGCCTCGAGGCCGCCATAGCCGACGCGGCGACGCAGGTACCGGTGTGGATGGGCGGGATCACCAAGGCTGTCGCCGTGTACGAGCGAGCGTTCTGGCGCGACCTCGGGCTGTCGGGAATGATCAGCGCTCCCCACCACGTGTTCGGCGAGATCCATGACATGAGCGGCGTCGACGGGTCGCCGGCCATGCTGTTCGGCTTCGCGCAGGCGGCTGGTCGCAGCGTGCCGACCGCCGAGGTGTTCCTCGAACAACTCGTCGCGTTGTTCGGATCCGATGCGGCGAACCCGGTGAAGGTGCTCGCGCTCGACTGGTCGGCCGAGGCGTTCACCACGCCCGCATCGGGCAACAACTCCGACCGATACGACCTGTACGGATCGCCACTACTTCGCACGCCCTCCTGGGATGGCCGGCTGCACTGGGCTTCGACCGAGACCGGTGCCGTCGCTCCAGGTCATCTCGAGGGCGCACTCGAAGCGGCCGAACGCACGGCACGCCACGTCTGACCAGCGGGCCCGGTCATCGCCGTTCCTAACGCTTGGAAGCGATCAACTCGATGAGTTCGACCAAATCGTCGACCGAGCCCCCGCCTTCTTCTTCGGTGGTCCAGAAGACGCCGACGACCAATCCGTCAAAGCTCGCTGCCCCGAGCAACGCGTGCGATGGCACTTCGGCGCTCCCGGCATCCGGGAGGTCCAGCAGCATCCGGGCGCTGAGCACGACAGCGTCGTCGGCCCCGTCGACGACGACGGGAACTTCAACGACCTCCGCCAATCCCGACATCGACAGGTCGCAGCCGGTCAAGGCCCGGAACGAAGATGGCCAAGATGCCGCTTCCTCGTTCGTGCCGGACATGAGCTGAATTTCGACGACCTCGAACTTCTCGCTGTGCTCGAAGGTCACCTCGATCCCGGGCGGCGTGACCGGCGAAGGTATGTCGCACCCCGGGATTTCTTGATCGCCTCCCGGCTCAGGGCTGACGATCCTTCCGTCGTCGACCTCCCAGCCTGGGCCGATATCGCCGGGTTCCGGGATCAGCGATGCGAGCGGATCGTCGCTCCAGCGGGGCTGCGGCGCCACGGTCGGTTGGGGTAGCGGTTTCGGCTCCGACGTTGGGTCTGGTTGGACCAGCTCCGGCATAGCGATCGACGGGTTTGGTGCCGGTGCCGGGGCCGGCGCTCCGGTCAGTCGACCCGCCGCTGCCTCGAGCACCTGCATTGCTGCGTCCCACGGATGGTCACCGTCGATGTCCACAAAAACGATGCGGTTGTCGAGCTGCCAGTAGCCGATGATCCAAATCGAGTTGTCGCCGAGGCCGAGCGCGAGGGCGGACGTGCGCCACTCGCCCGAGTCGGGCATCTCGACCGGCTCGGCCCACCACGTGCTGCCGTCGACGTCGAACTGGACACATTCATCCCATACCCGATCGGCCGCATCGAGCACTGCTTGCGCGCCAGCGGCGTCGGGCATCTCGACGACCGTCTGCCGCAGGTTGACCACGTCCGTGCTGGCTCGTATCCGGGTGCCGTCCTGAGCGTGGGCAGCCCAGGCCTCGTTCATGAGTTCGCAGTCCGAAGACTCGAATGTCGGCTCGGCCGAGAAGTCCATCGACCGGCTGTATTGCCAGCCGGGAAGATCGTCCCCGGTCAGGAGGTATTGGGGCTCGCCGGGGACCGTTCGTTCCGGCTTCGCCTGTCCCAGGTCGAGCAGTGACGTTGCGGGGGCCGTCCCCGGGGTGCTCGACGACGCGGGTTGCGCCGTGTTGAGGACTCCTTCGGCAGCCGGTTCGTTGGTCACGACAATGTCGGGCGAGGGGGAGCAAGCCCCACCGATCATCAGCGCTACGAGAAGAACTGCAAGTCGATTCACACCGATGTCATCGACCGTTCTCGCCCCGCACTGAACCCGACTCCAACGAGGCTGATGGCGCGTCAGACCGCAGCGGCCGAGGCGAAGCCGGCGAAGATCGCCGGTGAGATCGACCCGCCGATCTCCCGACCCAGGCGTGTGGCCCAGTTCGCGGCCTAGGTGCCGGTCACCGTGATCGTGACCGTGCCGCTGCCGGAGGAGGCGCCGTACGAGTCGGTCACCGTGTAGGTGAACGTGTCGGTCGTCTGCGCACCGGTGCCGAGCGCTGCCAATGTTGGCGACGTCGTCGGGTTGTAGCTGTACGAGCCATCGCCGTTGACGACGACGGTGGCACCCTTGGTCGACGTCGCGGCGAAAGCGGACACCACAAACGAGTCGCCGAAGTCGGGGCCGACAAAGTTGCCGGCTCCATCGCGATCGTTGGCGAGCACGCCGGCCGCACCGACGTTGAGTGTCGTCGCGTTGTTGGTGGCACCGGTGTCGTTGATGGCCACCGGCGTGTCGTTGCCGACGATCGGCCCGACCGATGTGAAGCCGTGAAACATCGCTTCGTTGTCGGTGGTCGGGTTGACGAGGGTCGAGGTGCAATCGACCGAATCTAGGAACGGGTTGCCGGCGCTGAGGTCGGGGGCCAGCGGCATTGGTGACGCCACGCCGCGGATCTCGCCCACCGGGCAACTCGGCACGTTGATCGACGAAACCTGCGCCGGTGAACCGGACAGCGCGCCGCTCATGATCTGTCCACGATTCTCGTAGACCCAGTCGACCAACGCGTCGGTGCCGGCC
>CBESNZ010000353.1:0-3302 GCA_965531045.1 uncultured Acidimicrobiales bacterium | reverse complement strand
TGCCGGCGCTCGGCTGAGAATACGGTGTTGCCGGCGCTCGGCTGAGAATACGGTGTTGCCGGCGCTCGGCTGAGAATACGGTGCTGCCGGCGCTCGGCTGAGAATCGGTGCTGCCGCCGCTCGGATGACCACGGCGGCACGCGTCGCCCCGTCATCGTAGGCTGGCGCCATGCACGGTGATCTCTACAGCGATGTCGATGTCAAGAACACCCTGGCCCACTACGGGCACCGGTGGGCCGCCACGCTCGAGTACGCATCGCCGAAGGCGCTCGCAGCGATGCAGCCCTTGGTGCTCGAGACCCTCGAACGGGTAGCCGAGTGCGTCGATCAGGCTGCGGTCGATGCCGGCGACGATCCAACCGACGTGGCGTTACTGTGCCGGCGGCTCGATCAGCTCGGGTTGCTCGCCCGCAGCCGTTTGAGCGGCGACACCACCGCCGCTCGTCACATCATCGCCTTTGCCGACGAGCAGCTGCGACGCGGTGGCCGTCTGCTGGCGGAGATGGGCGAGACCCCCACCGGAACCGGCCAGGTCGTGCAGATCAATGCCAGCCACGGTGGGGTTCCGAAGACCGCGGTCGACTCCGGCACGATTGGGCCGAGTGGACTGGTCGGTGACACACAGCGATCGCGCCAGCACCATGGTCGTCCGTGGCAGGCGCTGTGCCTGTTCGACCAAGAGATCATCGACCGATGGGCTCGGGAGGGGCACCCGATTGCCAACGGCTGTGTCGGCGAGAATCTCACGGTCAGCGGGCTGCCGTGGATGGAGCTGCGCCCCGGCGTCGAGTTGGCGATCGGCCGCAACGTCGTCGTGCATGTGACGGCGTACGCCGTGCCGTGCGGGCATCAGCGCCAGTGGTTCTCCGATGGCGATTTCGATCGGCTCAGCCACGACCACAATCCCGGTTTCGCCCGGCTCTATGCCGAGGTTCTGGCAACCGGCGACGTCGTTCCGGGTGACCGAGTAACCATCAGGTGATTGCTCGTCGGCTCCGGTAGTGGTCGTATGCTCAGCGCCATGACCGAGACAGCTGTCGTCACCACTGCGTCTGGCCCTCTCCGAGGGCGCCACAAGGACGGCGTCGAGTTGTACGCCGGTATCCCGTATGCGGCGCCACCTGTCGGTGAGCGGCGGTTCCGACCCCCTGCTGCTGTGGTTCCGTGGACCGAGGTGCGCGACGCGACCCGGTTCTCGCCAGCGGCACCGCAATTGCCCGGCGAGGGGCTCACGAGCTCCACACCGTTGCTGTGGGACGAGGCAACCTGCCTTGCTCTGAACGTGTCCACACCGGCCGCTGATGATGCTCGACGACCGGTGATGGTGTGGATCCACGGCGGCGACTTCAAGCACGGAATGGGTGCCATCCCCTGGTACAACGGCACGAACTTCGCGAAGAACGGCGACGTCGTACTGGTGTCGATCAATTACCGCATGGGGCCGTTTGGTTTCTGTCGTCTCGATCACCTCGACGCGTCGTTCCGGGGGTCGGGGCTCGCCGGCATCCTCGACCAGATCGCGGCGCTCGAGTGGGTGCGGTCCAACATCGAATCCTTCGGTGGCAACCCCGACGATGTCACGATCTTCGGCGAATCCGCCGGCGCGTTCAGCGTCGCCACGCTGCTGGCACTGCCCGAGGCCGACGGACTGTTCCACAAGGCGATACTGCAGAGCGGGTCGGGGCACGCGGTGCACACCGGTGCCCAGGCTGCGGCGATCACCGACCGACTGATGGCAGCCGCCGGTGTCACGACGATTGCCGGACTTCAGGCCCTCGACGCCGCCGATCTGCTCGCGCTTGCCGCCGACGTCGAGGCGGCCGACAATCGCGACCTCGAGTTGAGCAACTCTCCGTTTTATCCATGCGTCGATGGCGACCTGCTGGCCGATCCTCCGGTCGATGTCATCGCCGGAGGCAGCAGCAGCGCCGTCCCGGTCCTGCTCGGCACCAACGGTGACGAGACTCGGCTCTGGGGGATGCAAGCGGTCGACGAAGGCCGACTCGCCCGCGTGGTCGCTCGCTATCGACCCGACGCACCCGATGCGATCGCCGCGTATCGGGCGACCGACGCCGGACGCTCTTCCGGCGACGTGGCGGTGGCGATCTCCACCGACTTCAGCTTCCGGGTGCCGTCGGTGCGCCTGGCCGAAGCCCGAGCCTCCGCCGGAGCCGCGCCGACCTGGATGTATCTCTTCGATTGGAAGGCCACGTCGTTCGGGGGCGCGCTGGGTTCGTGTCACGCACTCGAGATCCCCTTTGTCTTCGACAATCTCGATCAACCCGGCATCGCCGACTTTGCGGGCGACCAAGCGCCCCAGGCACTGGCTGATGCCATGCATGCCGCCTGGATTGCGTTTGCCCGAACGGGTTCGCCGGTCACCGAAGCCACCCCCGGTTGGGACCCGTACGTGCCCGAAACCCGGATCGTCCAGCAATTCGCCGACGATCTAACGCTGTTGCACAACCCGGGCGCCACTGAGCTTGGTAGTTGGGTCGGTATTCGCTGAATCATGGAGCCATGACCGATACGAACGTACTCATCGTGGGTGCCGGCCTGACCGGCCTCAACGCCGCACATGCATGTCAGCGCGCCGGCATCGAGACGGTTCTCGTCGAAGGGTCGGATGGGCCGGGTGGCCGCGTCCGGACCGACGTGGTCGACGGCTATCGGTTGGATCGCGGGTTTCAGATCCTCCTGACGGCGTACCCAGAGGCTCGCGTGGCATTGGACTACGACGCGCTCGACCTTCGTGCATTCAACCCGGGCGCCAAAATTCGAAAGGGCGCTACCTTCCATACGCTCGGCGACCCACTTCGGCGACCGCGCGATCTGCCCGCCACGGTTCGGGCCCCGATCGGAACCCTGCGCGACAAGCTCGCCATCCTGGGTTTCCGCCGTCAGGTAGGTCGGGCGCCACTGCCCGACATCTGGACCGCACCCCCGACCACGGCGCGCCAACGCCTGGCCGACCTCGGCTTTTCGGATGCGATGGTCGAAGACTTCTTCTCGCCGTTGTTCGGGGGCATCACGCTCGACCCCGACCTCGCGGGCACCAGTCGGGTGCTCGACTTCGTGTTCAAGATGATGTCGGCCGGCGATGCGGTGGTGCCCGCCAACGGGATGGGCGCCATCTCCGATCAGCTCGCCGCCGGGCTGGGCGCGGTCGACGTCCGGTACGACTCCGCAGTATCGAGCCTCGACGGCACCACCGCGAAGCTCGCCGATGGGTCGACCATTCGCGCCGAACGCGTCATCATCGCCACCGACATGAGCGCTGCGGCTACGTTGGCGGGTGTCGT
>CBESNZ010000352.1:0-3310 GCA_965531045.1 uncultured Acidimicrobiales bacterium | reverse complement strand
GGTGACGATGACCTTCAGGTCGGGCCGTTTCGGCAGCAACTGCTTGAGGTAGCCGAGCAGGAAGTCGATCGTGAGGCTGCGCTCGTGGGCTTCGTCGATGATGATCGTGTCGTAGCGGCTGAGTTTTCGGTCGCGTTGCATCTCGGCCAACAAGATGCCATCGGTCATCAACTTGATCGCCGTGTGGTCGCCGACCTGATCGGTGAAACGTACGGTGTACCCGACCAATTCGCCGACGGTGGTGTCGAGTTCTTCGGCGACGCGCTCGGCAATCGATCGTGCGGCGAGACGACGGGGTTGCGTGTGGCCGATGAACTTGTCGACGCCGCGACCCAAGTCGAGACAGATCTTGGGCAGCTGGGTGCTTTTTCCCGAGCCGGTCTCGCCTGCGACGATGACCACCTGGTGGTCGCGGATGGCTTCCTTCAACTCCTCGCGTCGCTGCGAGATCGGCAGCTCTTCGGGATAGCGAATAGGGGGGCGATCGGTCATGACGGCGTCAACGGTATCGACGCCCATGCCCGGTAGCCCTCGGATCTGTGGTGGGATGCGATGGTGAGTCCCGACATCGCCATCATCGCCGCGGTCGTCTTCGTGTTCTCGCTGATCTCGCGTCGCATCGAACCGACCGTGCTCAGCGGGCCGATGGTGTTCGTCGCCGTGGGGTTGCTGTTTGCGCCAGAAGTGCTGAACATCGTCGATTTGGGTCTGGAAACGCATGCGATCGAGCTGATTGGCGAATTCACCCTGGGCATCGTCCTGTTCTCCGACGCCACCCGCATCGACGCCAGGTCACTCCGACGAGAGTTCCGGCTACCCGCCCGCCTGCTGGGTATTGGTCTGCCGCTCACCGTCGCCCTCGGAACGGCGATCGTCTACCTCCTGTTCGACGGAACCAGCGTGTGGGAGGCCGCGCTCATCGCTGCGATCCTGGCGCCGACCGACGCGGCTCTCGGGCAGGAGGTCTTGACCGATGAGTCGGTGCCGGCGCGCATTCGCCATGGACTCGGTGTCGAGTCCGGGTTGAACGATGGATTGATCGTGCCGGCGGTCGCCGTGTTCCTCACGTTGGTCACCGTGGAAGGAGAGTCGCTCGACGCGGCGTTCTGGCTGCGCTTCGTCGGCCGGCAGGTCGGCATCGGAGCCGCCGTGGGGATCGGCGTCGGAGCGCTCGGAGCGTTCCTGCTCACCTGGTTTGCCCGCAAGGGGTGGGTCGACGGTGCCCACGGGCAGCTGGCCACCCTCGCCCTGGGCATCTTCGCCCTCACCGCGTCGATCAATCTCGACGGAAACGGATTCATCGCCGCGTTCGTCGCCGGTATCGCGTTCGGCACCCTCTGTCCCGACGCCGGACACCTCAGTGAGCTCACCGAGGACGTTGCCCAAGGCGCTGCTGCGATCTCGTTTTTCCTCTTCGGAAACGTCCTGCTGGCGTCGGCGCTCGGCGACGTCACGATCGCCATCGTCGTCTGTGCAATCGCGACGTTGACGGTCGGTCGAATGCTGCCGGTCGCGATCTCGATGATCGGGTCGGGTGCGGCGTGGCCGACGAGGATCTTTGTCGGCTGGTTCGGGCCGCGAGGACTCGCCTCGATCCTGTTCGGGTTGATCCTGTTGGACGAGGGCGTTGAGTCGAGCAACGCCTTTGCGGTCGTGGCCTGGACGGTCCTGCTCAGCGTGGTGTTGCACGGTGCGAGCGCGGCGTGGGGGGCGAAGACGTATGGGCGATGGTTCGCCGCCATGGAGGACGAGGCTGACGGTATGCCCGAGGGCGGCGTCGTCGAGGTCATGCCGGTATTCCGGCGGTACGGATCGTCGGCGGCGGACCAACTCCCGTGAGGTTGACCGTCGGACCGCTCGACGTGCCCGCCGCGTAGGTTGGGCCGATGCTCGACGCCATCAATCTCGCCCTCGACCCGACCGGTGTGGCCGCAGCCGACGCGGTCGTTCGCATCACCAGAACCGACCAGAACCTGCCGTCGGTGTACGCCGTATCGGAGTTAGCGGCTGCGTCCATCGGTGCCGCAACTGCACAAGTGCAGGCGTTGCGGGCCGACCACGGTGAGGCCGACGCTGTCGTCGCCGTCGATCAGTCGCTGGCGTCGATGTGGTTCGGCTTCACCATCTCGCCGGTCGACTTCGAGCTCCCACCCGTGTGGGATGCCGTGGCCGGCGACTACGAATGCGAGGACGGCTGGATCCGTCTGCACACCAATGCGCCACTTCATCGCGACGCCGCGATGTCGGTGTTGCGAATCCCCGCCGACCGAGACCGTGTTGCCGCCGAGGTCTCGACGTGGAAGGGCGCCGATCTGGAGGCTGCGATAGTCGAAGCCGGCGGTTGTGCAGCCGAAATGCGAACCCCGACCGCATGGGCCAAGCACCCCCAGGGCGTTGCCGTTGCGGCTGAACCACTCATCGCCTGGTCCGCAACCTCGGAGGGCGCAGGGTCTGCGGCGTGGCGGCCCACCGATACCGATCGCCCACTTTCCGGATTGCGGGTGCTCGACCTGACCCGTGTACTCGCCGGGCCGGTCTGCACGCGCTTCCTCGCCGGCTGGGGTGCAGACGTACTGCGAATCGATCCACCCGACTGGCACGAGCTGAATATCGAGCCCGAAGTGACCCTCGGCAAGCGTTGCGCCCGACTCGACCTCCGCACGCAGAAGGCCGAGTTCGCCGCCTTACTCGCGGACGCCGACGTCGTGGTGCACGGCTACCGGCCCGGTGCCATCGAGGGGCTGGGAATTGTGCCGTTCGACGGAGTTGTTGACGTCGCGCTCGACGCCTACGGCTTCACCGGACCGTGGGCCGGTCGGCGCGGCTTCGACAGCCTGGTGCAGATGAGCAGCGGCATCGCGGCCGCGGGTATGAAGACGTATGAACGCGATGCCCCCACGCCGCTGCCGGTGCAGGCGCTGGATCACGCCACCGGCTATCTGATGGCCGCATCGGTGGTCCGGGCTCTGCGGGGAGGGCCGAAGCGGGCGCGGTTGTCGTTGGCTCGAACGGCCACGCTGCTGACAGCCCATCTCGGCGATCCGCGGGCCGGATTCGAGGTCGAAGCCGAGACCGCCGATGAGCAAACCGAGTGGGGACTCCTCCGGCGCCTGGTTCCGCCGGTCACGATCGGGAAGATGTCTATGGCCTGGGACCGACCCGCCACCCCCCTCGGCGCCCACCCCCCCGCCTGGTAGAGATTTGTGAACCGAAAGCGACGATATTCGTCGCTTTCGGTTCACAAATCTTGAAATGGAGGGTGCGGCGGGCGGCGTGGACGAAGGTCGCCCGGCCGCGGATGTGGCATATT
>CBESNZ010000351.1:0-3373 GCA_965531045.1 uncultured Acidimicrobiales bacterium | reverse complement strand
GGTCAGGGAGGACAAGACGAGGGAAGCGAATGACGGATGTGACGGCACATGGGTCGCTCATCCCGATCTTGTACCGATCGCCACCGAGGTATTCGACGTGGTACTCGGGGACCATGCCAACCAGATCGATCGTCAGCGACCCGACGTTGTGTTCTCGATCAACTTTCGCGACTCCTGGGGCGGGCCGAGCTGGAATCATGCCGACCACCGAGCGGTCGGCCGCTCTCTTCTCGACGCCGTGCGAGATGCCGGCAATCCGTGGGTGTTCCCCGAGGCGGGCGCCGCATGGGATGGTGTCCGGTTCGTCGCGTTTTCCGGAAGCCCCCAGCCCACCCACGCGGTCGACGTCACCGACACGTTCGACGCAGGCGTGGCATCGCTCGCCTGTCACGAGCTCTACCTCACCAATCTCGAGGGCGACATGGCGTCACCGGACCAGTTCCTTCGTGGGCCGGCTGCAGCTTCAGGCGCAGCTTTCGGCGTCGACCTCGCCGCAACCTTCGAGATCATCGGTTAGCGCAGGGGCGCAACCCGTCGCCTCAGAATGCCAGCCGAAGGTCGACCTCGCGTACTGAGCCTTCATAAATCTGGCCGGAGAGGCTGGCGATCGAGCGCATCACCTCATCGGTGATGCCCTGCTTCACTCGGGCTATCGGTCGGGATCCCTGCCACCGACCGAGGTCGACCGGCGGACCGAATCGCAGCTCGATAGGGTCGCGGCGAGGCACACGTTGGCCCGGCGGCTGCGCGTTGTCCGTTCCGATGATCCCTACCGGAACAACGGCGGCGCCGCTACGAAGCGCGAGATGGGCAACACCCGGGTGGCCGCGATGCAGCATCGCGTCGCGCGAACGTGTGCCTTCGGGGAAGATGCCGATCACCTCACCCTTCGTCAGCCGCTCCTGCGCGATGCGCAGGCTCCAGCCCACTCCCCGACCTGATCGTTCCACCGGGATCATGCCCGCCGCTGGGAAGAGCCGGCGAGTAATCGGAGACTCGAGGTACTCCGCCTTCCCGAGAAAGCACACCGGACGCGGCGTCTCGTACATCAACAGCAGCGAGTCGAGGAACGAAAGGTGATTGGCGGCGAGAATCACGGGTCCGTCGACCGGCACATTCTCGAGTCCCATCGTGGTGACGTCGAGCCACAATCTTCGGAGCGGCCAGCTGAGCCGTTTCGTGGAACGGTACCGGTGCCCGATTCGGTTGGGATCGACATCGTGCAGGTCTGGGAGGGAAGTTTTCGAGTGCACGGCCGAAGTATCGCGCACGAATGTTTCGGGGCGGTCGCGCCCTGATGAACCCGGTGGGTGTTCGGTGAGAACACGCTTCGTCGGCTTGCTCACGGTCCCCCTTCGGCACATCGGAGGTGATCATGAGGGGTTTGTCGACGCGACCTGGGCGGCCACGGTGACATACTGACGCGATGACCTCTGTCGGACTGGTGCTCGGTGCAGGCGGCATCGTGGGCGCCGCCTATCACGCCGGCGTTCTGACCGCCCTGGCCGAGGCGGGATTCGACAGTCGCGACGCCACGGTGATCGTCGGAACCTCTGCGGGGTCGGGGGTCGCAGCGTCGTTGCGCGCCGGCTTCCCGCCGCTCGATCTCGCGCCGCGAAACTTGGGCGAGCCGATTTCACCTGACGCAGCCGCACTGGTCGAACTGACCGGCGGTCCTCCCACCATACGATTTCGACCCCAGCCGCTCTCGCGCATTCCCGTCCCGTCGTCGCCCGGCCTGGTGTTTCGCTCCGGCGGTCGGCCGGCGAAAGCACTGGCGGGTCTGGTGCCCACCGGATCGGTTTCGACCGATGAAATCAGCGATCGGATCAATGCGCTCTACGGAACACGGTCATGGCCCGAACGGCCGTTGTGGATCTGTGCGGTCGACCTCGACGACGGCGATCGGGTCACGTTCGGCTGCGATGACATCGACGCATCAGTCGGTGTCGCTGTCGCCGCGTCATCCGCGATCCCCGGCTTTTTCCGTCCGGTCACCCACGATGGTCGGCGCTACGTCGACGGCGGAATCCACTCCCCGACCAATGCCGACCTGCTCGCCGGAGCCGGACTCGACCTCGTGGTGATCGTGTCGCCGATGTCGGCGACGACAACAGGACACGGGGTGGGCCTCCCGAGCGCCAGGCCGATCCACGCCCGCCGACTCGCCGCCGAGGTCAAACACATTCGCGACTCCGGCACCGAGGTGCTGACCTTCCAGCCGACGAAGGTCGAGGTGACCGCCATGGGTCGCAATCCGATGGACCCCAAACGGCGCAAGCGCGCGACCAAGGCTGCGCTCGACGCGACCCGCGCACGGGTCTCGGACCCGAAGATCGCCGCAAGGGTCGAGATGCTCCGAGCTGCGTCGTTCGGGTCGGACTGACCCGATCAGGCGGTGCGGCCGATGAGGTTGCGTACCTCACGGGCCGCCACGAGCAGTGTCGTGATGTCGGTGGGTCCGGCCGCTCGGATCTCGGCGACCGTTCGCGAGTAGTGATCTGCGGCCGCCCGGTTGTGGTCGAGCCACCGGTCGACGAGTTCGGGAGCCGATGCGGTTTTGTCGAGCCCAACCGCTTGGGCGGTGAGGGAGCGGTGATCGGCGTACAGGTCGCCGCGAAGCGTGAGGCGGGCGAGCGACGACCACTGGCTGTCGCGGGGCAGGCTCAGAATGCGATTGCGCAACCAGTTCAGATCGAGCTTGTCGGCCATGGCGAAGTGCACACCGGCCACGACCGCTGGATCGGCTTGGCGTTCGTGCGCCACTTCGACGATGTCGAGAGCAGCCAACGACGGGCCCATCGCCGCCACGCGCTCGGCGAGGTCGCGGGGCATACCGGTTTCGAGCAACTCCGCCAGCTGTGCTTCGTACGCTTTGCGATCATCGCCCACCAGGTACTGCGACATCCCCCCGACGATCTGCTGGACCGGCACCGCGAGATCGGCGATGGCGAGGGCAGCATCGAAGGGGTACGGACGGGTCCGCACCAACTGCCGTGTGGCCCGCTCGGCCAATTGACGCGCCGACAGGTGAATCCCGAGCTGGGTGGCCGCTGGGAGCGCGGCATCGACGAGGTTGACGGCGTCGGACAGGTCGGCGAGCTGAAAAATTTCCCAGGCCGCCATGTGCGCAGCGGCGATCTCGTCGCTTCCGGCCGACGTCTCCTTCGAGAGCCGGTAGACCATCGTCGTCCCCGCCCGATCGGCAAGAAGGTTCGCGATGCGGTTGGCGATGATCTCTCGACGCAGACGGTGGCCGCGGATTGCATCGCCGTGTCGCTCGCGCAGGAGCGGAGGAAAGTACTCGACGAGCAGCGGTTCAAAGATCGGGTCGTCGGGTAGCGCCGAAGCCAACAGCTCCTCGTTCAGCACG
>CBESNZ010000350.1:0-3374 GCA_965531045.1 uncultured Acidimicrobiales bacterium | reverse complement strand
CCGAGCTTCGAGAGCACGGTGTCGATCTTGTTCTCGTAGGTCCACCCGTCGAGCGCTTCCATCCTCTCGAACAATGCGCCCTGCTGGTCGATGAGGCGGCTCATCTCGTCCATATCGGCGGTCGAACCGATCGCTTCGGCCAGGCGGTCGAGCTCGGCCTGGGTCTCGTGCACGTCGGCGAACACATCGGTCAGGATCTGGCGCACACTCTGCTCGCCGCTGAGCTCGGAGAACTGCGAGAAGTAGCCGATGTCGATGCCATCGGTGATGTCGACCGTTCCCTCGGTCGGGTCTTCGCGTCCCAAGATGAGCTCGAGCAATGTGGATTTGCCGCTGCCGTTGCGGCCAATCAGTCCGACCCGCTCGCCGGCACTGAGTTTGAAGAACGCATCGCGCAACACGATGTCGTGCTCGTATTTCTTCGTCACTCCGTGCACGCGTATCCAACTCACCCGGCGAGGGTACAAGCGGCATAGGTCTGTTCTGTCGGCGAATTGACCCAGGCAGCGATCGACTGCAAAGTTCCTCGCATGACGTCCGCGTACGGGGTCGACGCCCTCCACGTCGAGTCGTTGGTTGCGACCGCCCAGGAGCGCGCCGGCGGACTCGAGGATTTTGGCGCCGACCCGTTTCTTGAACCATTGGCCAGGTTCGTCGACTCGCTGCAACGCGACGCCCAACTCAACGACATCGGCCGCTACATCGCCATCGAACGGGTGCTTCTGCACACGCGCAACCGTTTGCTCTACGTGGAAGACCGGAAGCGACACCCGGGCATCGCCGGGATCGAG
Source organism: uncultured Acidimicrobiales bacterium (assembly GCA_965531045.1). Classification (GTDB taxonomy): domain Bacteria; phylum Actinomycetota; class Acidimicrobiia; order Acidimicrobiales; family SHLQ01; genus CBESNZ01. Next base: position 2,583 of record CBESNZ010000350.1, on the reverse strand, counting down.
GTCGAACGGCCGGTCTTCATCATCGGCCTTCCGCGCACTGGCACGACGATCCTGCACGACATCTTGGCGCAAGATCCGGCCAACCGAGCTCCACTCACCTGGGAGCTGGCCAACCCGTCGCCGCCACCTACCACCGCCGACGAGTTGACCGATCCGCGCATCGAGCAATGCCAGGCGGGTATGCGACGCAACGACGAGGCGTCGGAGCTGTTCAAGGCCATGCATCCGATGGGTGCGATGTTGTCGCAGGAGTGTGTCGTGATGATGGGCGACACGATGTGTACGCCGCTCTTCCACAACCAATTCAACGTGCCCACCTACCAAGACTGGGTCGACGATGAAGCGGACTTTGCCCCGGTGTACGCGTTTCATCGCCAGCAGCTCCAGCACCTGTGGTGGGCCAAACCCCGCGACCGCTGGGTGCTGAAGACCGGGGCGCACCTTTGGGGACTCACCCACCTGCTGGCGACGTATCCCGATGCCCGCATCGTGTTCACCCACCGCGACCCGGTGAAGTCCATGACCTCCTACGCCAGTCTGACCAGCCTGGTGCGGTCGCGTGGCAGCGACCGGGTGGACAAGTTCGACGTTGCCGCCGACTGGACGCGCCGCCTGCAGGCCAAGGTGAACCAGGCGTTCGATGCGCGGCGCGCGATCGAATCGGCCGGCACCTACCCCGAGGCGAAATTCTTCGACCTGCACTTCGCCGACTTTGCGGCCGACAACTTCGGTGCGGTCGAGCGCATCTACGACGCATTCGACCTTCCACTGTCCGCCGACGGCGAAGCGGCGATGCGTTCGTACATCGCCGCGCACCCCAAGGGCGTCGACGGAATCCACCGCTACGAACCGGCCGAGTACGGCGTCGACCCAACAGAGGTTCGCCGACAGTTCGCCCGCTACATCGAGCGGTTCTCGTTGCAGCCCGAAGAGGAGCATTAATGACCCCGGACACCCCTCCAGCGTTGATGCGAGCGTGGCGCACCCACGAGTACGGCAACCCGATCGACGTGTTGCAGCTCGACGAGGTGCCGGTGCCCGATCCGGGTCCAGGCGAGATCCTCGTGCGCGTGTTGGCGGCGCCGTTCAACCTGAACGACCTCGAGCGGGTCACCGGCGGCAACATGATGGTGCAGATCGAACTGCCCTACAGCCCGGGAATGGAGACGATGGGGATCGTCGATGCCTGCGGTGAGGGTGCCGAAGCGCTGCTCGGCAAGCGGGTCGCCGCCACGACATCGAAGGCCGTCGGCGGTTTCGCCGAATATGCCCTGTGTGCGGCGCACTCGGCCTACGAGATGCCCGATGAGATCGGCTTGCCCGACGCTGCGTGCCTGTATTTCCCGTTCCACCTGGCGTGGCTCGGTCTACACGACCGGGCCGGCCTGCAGGCCGGGCAGACCGTGCTCATTCACGCTGCAGCCGGTGGCTCGGGTTCGGCTGCCATCCAACTGGCCAAGCTCGCGGGCGCCAAGGTGTTCGCCACCGTCGGCTCCGATGCCAAGAAACAACTGTGTGAAGCGCTCGGTGCCGATGTGGTGATCAATTACACCACCGAAGACTTCTCCAGCATCGTGATGGAGCACACCAACGGCCGCGGGGTCGACGTCGTGTTCGACAACGTCGGTGAGGCCGTGATGGAAGCATCGATGAACTGCACCGCCTACAACGGCCACTACCTGATGATGGGCTTCGCCTCGAACAAGGTCGTGGCGGACCAAAAGTTCATCGTGCCCCGCAAGGTCGCCATGGGAAACTTCAAATTGTGTGGGGTGCTGTTGGCCTACCAAGCAGACGCCAACATCTCCGCCATCAAGGCGATGATGGGGGCGAACTTTGCTCCAGCGTCACACGGCGCCCGCATTCATCAGCAGATCGTCGACCTTGCGATCGCCGGCACCATCAAGCCGGTCATCGGGTCGGTCGTCGACTTCGAAGACGTGCCGGCGGCCCTGGCCGCTCTGGCCAATCGGGAGACGACCGGTCGGGTTGTTGCCAGACTCTGGGACTGAGCGAGCGGGCCGTCACGCACCCGTCGGCCCGACGGCCACTTCGACCTCGAACTCGAGCAGGGTGGAGCCCATGCTGACGGGGGGCTTGGCCCCGCTCGGCGGTGCCTGCGCCTCGGGGCCTTGGGCATGGGCGTTCGCCGCGCCTTCGCCATCGCGCCAGGCGGCGTAGGCATCGTCGTCGGCCCAGCGGGTGTACACGAACCATCGGGTTTCCGTATCGCCGGTGGGACGGAGCAACTCGAAGCCCTCGAACCCGGCGACGCCATCGAGGCTGGACATGCGGGCGGTGAATCGTTTGACGATTTCGTCACCGGCCTGCGGCGGAATTTCGAGGGCGTTGATCTTCACGACGGTCATGCCTGTTTTCTACCAGGCGTCGACCGCGCCCCCTCCGCGGTAGCTTTTCCTGATGTCGACTTCGTTCCCCAACGTCCAAGGGATGCGCCCATGACCGCTCGGACGCGAGATCGTCTGTTGTGGCTCGCGTCTTTCGTGACGTTCTGCCTCGGGTTGTACATCGGCATGCGGGTTCACGCCAGGGCGGGGGCGATCCTCTGGGGCGTTTCTGCAG
>CBESNZ010000349.1:0-3385 GCA_965531045.1 uncultured Acidimicrobiales bacterium | reverse complement strand
GGTCGTCGCCATCGTCCCCCCAGTCTACCTCGCACAGATCAAACAATTCTCGATCTTCGACGAAGGCCCGGCCGGGACCGTCGCCATGGTGCACCAGAGCGGCCTCGACCAATCCGCATGGATCCTTTCGATCGATCGAGCCGACGCCGCCGACCTCGAGCTCCTTCGAGAAACCCTGCTCCACGAGCTCGCCCACATCATCACGCTCGACACCTCGCAGTTCACATTCCTCGCTCGCATCGACGACGGTCAGCCGTGCGAGGGCGTCTTGCTACCGCTCGGTTGTGCCCACGCCGGATCGATGCTCGATTCGTGGGCGACGCAGTTCTGGGCCGATCCGGCGCAGGCGGCCGCGTTCTCCGTCGACGGGTTCGTTGCGTCGTACGCAGCTTCGGCCCCCCACGAGGATCTGGCCGAGACGTTCCTGTATTGGGCGCAGGGCGACACCGATGCACCCGCCGACTCGGTACTGGCCGCAAAGTTCGCCTGGTTCGATTCGCAGCCGTCGCTCGTGTCGGTGCGGGCAACACTCGTTGCCGGTTCGATCTGATCGAGCGCGAGATCCGAGTCAGGCCGGTTCCGGGTTGAGAATGAGGAAGGTGCCATCGGCGAAGGCCGCCAGAACGAGAGACTCCTCGGCGACATCGACGCTGACCCTGAAGCCCGCGTCGAGAAAGCGGTCGTCTTCTGTCGCGTCGACGAGACCGGGGCGAGGCTCGACCTCGAACGGCTGATCGACGGGCGCGAGTGACTCGACCAACACGAAGTGGGTGGGATACGAACCGTCGCGAAGGTCGAGCGCCCAACCCCGCATTTCGTCACCGGCCGCCGTCACGCCCACATCACCTTGTACCTGCCCCTCGCGGTTCGGGCGATAGAAGTCACCGTCGAGTTCCAGCCCCACCACCCGTTTGCCGACGGACTGCACCACCACACTGCCACTCTGATTCGAGGCCTCGCTGAACTCGACCTCGCCACCGGACACCACATTCAGCCCGCCGTCGCTGTAGCTGTAGATCTCGACGGTGTTGACGCCGTCGATCAGCACGGTGGGGTCGATCAGAATGGTCGCGATCTTGTCGAACACGGCCATCGAGCCCGCGACCGTGCCGTTGACAACGGCGACGAGCTCGATGCCATCGGTATCGGCTGCCTCGCCCTTCACCGAGACCACGACACGAGACGGGAGCCACGGTCGCGACGTGTCGACGTTGAGAAAGCCGCCCGCGTTGCGAATGACCACATCGATCTCGGGTTGACTGCCGGTATCGAACTCGGCGATGGCGCTCCCCACCATCTGCCGAATCGGACCGGTGCCGTACGCCTCGTTCGCAGGTGTCCCATTGGGAACCACGCGCGTGTAGTGGGCGACCGCAGCCGGCAGGTCGAGCATTCCCTCGAAATCGTCGACCGGGTAACCCACAAAACCCCGCTCGGCCGTGGGCACGCTGCCATCGATGAGTGAGTGCCCGGCGATTGGCTCGAGCAACTCGATTTCGAGCACGTCGGCAACCGTCGGCAAGACGTCGAGCGTGGAAACCGGATCGTCGATGATCTCGCCTTCGGACTGACCCGGGTACTTCACGAAGAACGGCACGTACGCAATGTCGGACAACGTCCGCGCGCCATCGGGTACACGTTTGTGCGACTCGGCCTCGAAGGAAATGCCGTGATCGGACACCAAGACGATGAGTGTCTCGTCGAACGAGCCGGTTTCGCGGAGCTGTTCGAACAGTTGGCCGAGCAACCGATCGGTGTATTGCACCTGCAGCAAGTAGCGGAACTTCGCCTGGTCGGTCAGCGCAGGATCGACGTCGAGCCAACTGGACGTAGCGGCGTCATAGCCCGGCTGAAAATTGCCGTCGTAACGTTTGCCATCAGCATCAAACTCCCAAGCCGTATGGGGCAGAAGCAGGTGGGCATACGACACCGACGGAGATTCGAGCAGGCCTACCCGCTCGACGACATCGGTGTACAGCTTCACCCGATCGCGGCCGAGGTCCTCAAAGATCCAATCGAACTCCGCATCGGCATCCCCGAGGTCAATCGGCTCGTCCAACGCCGCGTCGACAGTCGATCCGCCCGCTTCAACGCCTTCCGAAGCTGCCGCCGGTTCGTCACCGAACCCTCCCCAACCGTCGTCGATGGCCGGGAGCCACTTGTTCGCAAGGTCGGACGGCAACAGCGTGTGCAGATACAGCACCCGGGCGTCGTCGACGAGGTTGTCCGATACCTCTGTGGCACTTGGGGCGGCACCGGTGCAAATCGAGTCTGGGCACAGTCGGCTGAGTTGTTCTGCGGCGTCGATGGTGTGGGTTGCCGCCGTCAGGGTGAACAGGTTCTGGGGGAACAGCGCTGCGATGGGCACGTAGATCTCGTCGCCCACCTGACCGGTGAGAAGAGTGGGTACGGACCGGTCGGTGGAGTACCAGTTGGTCGTGGTGTTTCGGTACCAGGTCGATGTGGCGGAAAACTCTGCCAGGTTGGGAGCCCTCGTGGGGTCGAGGTTGCCTTCGGCGTCGACGATGGAGGCCAAAGCGAACTCGTCCATCACCACGAACACGACATCGGTGTCGTTTCCGCCATCACCGGCCGCCGCGACGTCGCCGGCGCCCAACAGATCGGAGACCTGCGAGTTGAACAGGAAGAGTCCGAGGATGACGAGCGAAAACCCGCCGATGTAGTTGAGGAAGGTTCGAGCCTTCTCGGCTTTGCTGTACAGCACCGCGGCCCCGGCACCGAGCACCGCGGCGAGCGGGATCGACACCGCCGCGTTCTGACCGAGGTTTCGGTTGAACGCAGGCAGAAAGATCATCGCCACGAGCAACGCCACCGCCACACCGAGCACGATGCGGGCGGCTCGTCGATCGACGAGCGACACCGCCCAGGTGATCGCCGCCAACACGAGCGCGGGAACCAGGAATACCGCGAGGGTGAAGGTGATGATGCCTGCGGTCGAGGTTCGGTGCGCCACGAAGAAGGTGGCGTTTCGCCCCAGCTGGTCGTACAACGGCTGCGCGATGGCCAGCGTTGTCAGGGCATGAAGATGCAGCCAGCGCGGGAATCCGGCACGCAATGTTGGAGGGAAAGGTGGCAAGGGTCGGTCCGGGGGTACCTCGGGCATGAACGCATTGAGCGTAGCGCCGCCGACCCTGGCCACCCGCCCGCCCCCGAGAACTGGCAAGATGACGCACGATGCCTGAGCCCAACTCCGGCATCGACCTCGCCCTCCCGGCGGTCTAGTACGACTGGAGCCGTGCGGCAGCTGTCCATATTCTTCTTGATCACCCTCGTCGCGGGCGCGTGCTCGTCGGACGGCGCCACGAGCGTGTCGACCGGCGGAACCGACCAACCGACAACCGTGGCCGGCGCCGGCCCGGTCACC
>CBESNZ010000348.1:0-3412 GCA_965531045.1 uncultured Acidimicrobiales bacterium | reverse complement strand
CGGCGAGTCCGCAGGTGTCGCAATAGCCGTCGTTCGAGATGGATCCGGTGCAGCCATCGCGGCCGCACGCGGCGCCAATGCTGAGCGGAACCGCCGAAGCTGTCGGAGCGGCGGACGGTGAGGGAGAAGCGGAAGGTTTCGGCGGCGGAGGAGCTGGTTGGACAGTCGAGGCTTTCACGCCACAGGTGTCGCAATACCCGTCGACCGCGACCGATCCGCCACAATTTGGTTCGGAACATGCCTGCGAAGTCATTGGACCGAAGATCGCATGCCGGCACCGAGTTCCGCAACCATGTGCGCGGCACGCTCCAGATCGGTGGGAGCGGTGAACAGTTCGTTGTGGGCGATGTCGTGGAGTTCGGTCAGTGCCGAGTCCTCCGCTCGCCCGACCGCAGCGGCCTTTACCCAATAGGCCGACAGCAGGCCGCGCAGCTCGCTTCGGTGATCGAGTGGCAGGCGGTTTGCCGCCTCGGCTCGAGCGAGTTGGGCGCGCAAACGCTCGCATTGCTCGAGGACCACGTCGAGTTCGCGCCGGGTGCCGAGCCACGGCCCATCGAGCGCGAGCAGCGCGTCGGCTCGTCGGGCGAGACCAGACGGACCGTCGATTGCATCGACGGTGGGCGGTCGGATGAGACCGTGCGGGTCGACGATCTTTCGCGAGCTCTCGAGGTAGGTCGATTCGGCCCGGGCTCGCAGGAGCCGGATCTCGGCGAGCCTGGACTCGATACCGGCAAGGTCGGCATCGAGGTCTTCGAAGGCGCGTTGGGCGCCGGCGATACGATCAGCCGCGGTCGCGACGAGCGCGTCGAGTTCGACACCTCGGTCGTGACCGACGCTCACCGGATCGTCGGCCACCGCGGCGCGTAGCTCATCACGGGCTCGGACGGCTGCAGTGAGGGCGGGTTCGGTGACCCGAAGGCGTTGTGCTGCGCTCTGCAGCCGATCGAGGGTGGCGGAAGCGGCGTCGATGCGGGGGAGCACATCTCGCCAGATGTGGTCGATGTCGGCAACCGCATCGCGGATGGGTTCGTAGGTGGAGCGCATCCGTGTGAGGAGCTGCTCGATCGTGACCTTCAGTTCGACATGACCATCGTCGAGCAACCCCCGTTCGGCGACCGGCGTTGTGGACTGCGATAAGATGACCGTCGGTTCGACCAACAAGGCGACCAGCTGTTCGCGACGCTCGGCATTCATGCGACCGTCTTCGCGCACCGACCTCGCTTCTCGAACCGCGCTCTGCAACGTCGACAGCCATACCCAAAGCTGTGGCGCTTGCTTCAATGCCGTGCCGTAGGTGGCGGCCGTCTGGCCCCGCAGCGGTCCGGCGGTGAGCATCGTGTACGTCGGGTGCGAGTCGAGTTCGACGAGGTTCGCCGAGATGCGTTTCGCGGCCGATTCGTAGCGGGTTAGCAGGTCGTCGATCTCGCCGGTCTCCACCGTCTCACCGTAGTGCCATCTATGGTGTCGACATGGCTTCCGAAACCCGGCTCGTTGACGCCGGTCCCCGACCGACGGCGGGAATCGCGCGTTGGACGCGCAGCTCGCCGGGACTCTTTCGGATGCTCTCGGTGATCGTCGTTGTGGCCATCGCCGCCGCCGGGGTTGCGTTGCTCGTCGCGGCCAATGCGTTGGACAACAGCAGCAAACGGGTTGAGAACAACACCGGCCCGGTATTGGTGGCAACCCAGGGACTCTTCGCCAGTATCGCGGAGGCCGATGCGGCAGCCAGTGCGGTGTTCCTCTCCGGCGCGAACGAAGATCGTGCGCAGCGCAATCTCTATGGCGACGCGCTGGCTCGTTCGACCGAACAGGTCGAAGAGATCGCCCGTCTCGTCGGCGACGAGGCCGACGTGCACGAGTCGCTCAAGGCCATCTCACGCCAAATCGTGTCGTACGCCGGTCAGGTCGAACAGGCTCGGCTGGCGAATCTCTCCGGCGATCCGGGCGCCGACGCACAGCTGCAGGCGGCGATCGCCACGGTCCGCAGTGGCATGGTGCCCGAGGTCGAGAACATCACCCGTCGATCGGAAAGCCAGCTCAGCGCCGACATCGATGGCGGCCAGACTCAGTTTCGTGTCGCGCTCGTCATTGCGGTGCTCGCGCTCGGCGTCGTTGGTGTCGCCCACTCGATACTGGCCACTCGAACCCGCCGAATCATCAACATACCCCTGCTCGTATCGGGGCTGCTCCTCGCCATCGCCGCCGGATGGCTCGTGCGCAACTACTCGCTGCAACAGAGCGAGCTCGATGCTGCGGTCGACCAGGGCTCCGATGCCATCGCACTGAGCGCGAAGATCCAGTCCACCGCGTTCCAACTGAAGACCGACGAGACCGTCGGGGTTGTCGAGGGGCAGCCCTTCGACGTCGCATCCAGGACGTTGCTGGCCGATGTCGCTGTTGACGAGCAGTTATTGGCCGACGTACGACGCGGGGTGGTGTCGTCTCACCAGGGACTGCTCTTCGACGCCGCTCGATCAGCCGATGGTGATCGTGAGCAGGCCGCCATCGCTGGGCTTCTCGTCCGTTGGCAGCGGTACCTGGACGTCAACGTGCAGGTCGAATCGCTCTTGCGGGACGGAACCACCGCCGAGGCCCGAGCACTCTCGGTCGGGGTGGGCAACGACGCGTTCAACGGCTTCAACGCCGCCGTGGAGGGCGTGCTCCTCGACAACCGGCAACAGTTCATCGACGGCGCGGCGGCGGCGAGCGACCGTGTCGGGCTCCTGCCGATCGCTATGTTGGCACTCCCGTTCCTCGCTGCGATCGCGGCGTTGCTCGGCTTTCAGATTCGGATCAATGACTACCGATAAACCCCGCCTCATCCTCCCCTCGGCCGCCGACCAACGCGCGCTGAGTCGTCGGCGTTTTCTCGGCGTCGGCGCGGTGGCGGCAGCGAGCCTGGTGGCCGGCTGTACGGTCGATCGGTCAGCCGAGGGGCCTGATCTCGGAAACGAATCCCGCCTGAACATGCGGAGCTGGACCGAGTACATCGACCCGAGTGAAGAAGGTGAGATCGGCACGATCGAGCGCGCCGAGGCCGAACTCGGTATGCAGATCACGTACATCGAGGACTACGAGGACAACGCCGCCGAGTGGGCCGGCACCTTTGCCGATCTCGGTTCGGGACAGAACCTCGGCTACGACATCGTCGTGCCGACGAACTGGGTGGCGGCGCGACTGATCGATCGAGGATGGGTCGAGCCGATACCGCTCGAGATCGTGCCCAACCACGCCAACATCGATCCGTCGTTTCTCACGCCCAGCTGGGACCGCGGTGCGCGCTTCCACATGCCGTGGCAAGTGGGCATGACCGGCATCGCGTACAACCCCGAGCTCACCGGCGGCGACATTCGTTCGCTGGGCCAGATCTTCGACGAGTCCGCCGACTTCGCCATCGGGTTCATTCCGGAAA
>CBESNZ010000347.1:0-3454 GCA_965531045.1 uncultured Acidimicrobiales bacterium | reverse complement strand
GCTGATTCCAGTCGAGCACCTGCCAGTCGAGCCGCGCGCACCCATGGTGCACGGCAATGGCCGACAGCTGACGAAGCAGCGCAAGCCCAAATCCTGCCCCGCGATGCTCGGGCTGCACGTACAGGTCCTCGAGATAGATGCCCTGCTGTCCGCGCCAGGTCGAATAGTTGAAGAAATACAGCGCAAAGCCCACCGGCTCTCCGTCGACCTCGGCCAGAAGGCATTCGAACGGCGCAGGGTCAGCCTGCAACTGGGCGCGCAACGATGCCGGCGTGGCGTCGACCGCGTCGGGCTCCCGCTCGTATACGGCGAGTTCGAGAATGAAGGAATGGATGGTCGAAGCGTCGTCCGGTTCAGCGAATCTGATCGTGAGTTCGGGCATCGCCTGAATCTACGGGCTATGCCAGAACGCCGAGCGATCGGAGTTGACCGATTCGCTCCGGCGCGTAGCCAAGCAGATCGCCCAACACGTCGTCGGTGTGTTGCCCGATCGTCGGACCGGCGTCGAAGAGGTGCGGCGGAGTTGCCGAATAGATCGTGGCCGGACCGTCGAACTCGAGTCGACCGATCGTCGGATGATCGAGGGGCACGAAGAAGTTGCGGTGACGCAGTTGGGGATCGGCTGACATGTCGCTCGGCCGGGCGACGACGTGCGCGGCGACGCCGAGGGCACGGAGCTCGCCGACGGCCTCCTCCGCCGTGCGGGTGGCGCACCACTGCGCCATGGCGGCGGGCCGATCGCCCGAGTTTTGCCCGAGCAACGGTGAAAGGGTGCGGAACCACGCACGGGTGTCGACACCCCAGTGCCAATCGGGGTCGACCTCGGACACGTCCACCGCGACGTACCGCTCGTCGCCCAGAACCGCATACACGCCACCCTCGTCGGGTTGCGCCCGAAGGTCGAGGCCGTCGGCTTGGTGCACCCAGCCGTTGGCCTGATGATCGAGCACGAGCGGCTCGAGGAAATGCGTGGTGGCCTCGATCTGGGAGATGTCGAGAAACTGCCCGACGCCGGTGTGGTGACGATGCCGGATCGCCGCCATGAGCGCGGCGATGGCAACCCGCGGCGTGGCGAAATCGGTGTAAGGCCCCGACGGTCCCTTGGGTGGTCGGTCGGGCCAGCCGGTGATGGCCAAAAATCCCGACAGCGCTGCGCCCTGCTGGCCGAACCCGGTGTACAGCCGCTCGGGACCGGTCTGGCCGCGTAGCGAGGTGGACAACATAATCAGATCGGGTCGGTCGGGCGCCAGCTGTTCGTAGCCAACGCCGAGCCGATCCATCACGCCCGGCGTCATGTTCTCGACGACGACATCGGCCCAGGCGACGAGATCCCGGGCGATGGCCTTGCCATCGGGCGTCGACAGGTTGGTGCCGAGGCTCAGCTTGTTGGTGTTGAAGTTGGGCGACGGATGATTGTTCTCGAGCGGTGGGGCACCATCGACGTAGGGCGGGATGAATCGCATGTTGTCGGGTTTGGCCACCGATTCGACCTTCACCACGGTCGCCCCGTGGTCTCCAAGGTGCTTGGCGATGTAGGGCCCGACCCCGGCCCACGTGAAGTCGGCCACGTTGAGGCCGCCCAGGATCGGCCCGCGGCCCGGGCGATCGGGTTTGGCGGGCACCGCTGGTGTGTGGGTCGAACCGAGCAGCGCTTGGTGTTGGCCGAGACTCGGGGCCGGTTCGAGGGCGGCGAGCGGCGTCTCGCTGAGAATGCCCCAGGCCCCGGCTTGCCGCAACGGCACGCCCTCACGGGACGGCGGGTCTATCCAGAAATCACGCGCGTTCAGCTGTGGGTCGGCCAGGAGATCGGCCGTGGTCTGGGCGGGAGCGACGAGCACCCGATCGGCGAGTGCACGCTGATGCAGGTCGGCCTTGGTCTGGGTCGCGAGCCACGAGCGCAGCTGGGTGATGCCCCGCCCAATCTGGTCCGGGGTCATGTCGCCGGTGCGCATGCGCGTGAGAAACTGCCCCCACTCGATGTCGCACAGATCGGCGTCGAGCATGTCGGCCTCGGCCACCCAGCCCATCAGTTTGGTGAAGCTGTCGATCGTGACCGCTCCGAGTACCGGCGGGGTGATGACCACCCAGCCATCGACGACGGCTTCGGTGCCCGGAAAGGTGACGCCAGGGGCACACTCGGCCGGCGGTGCCGAACGACGTTGGTCGGTGCTCGACGGATCGGGGCCGCCGACCGCGGCGTAGCTCGTCGCGTGCATCAGGGTCCAGATCGTGGCGATCTGCATCGACGTGTCGAGCACCTGGCCAAGCCCGGATCGATCGCGTTCGTACAGCGCGGTGACGATGTCGGTCGCTGCGGCCCCGCTGCCCTGGAAACCCCCCTGCATGTAGCCCATCGGTATCGGCGGCCGATCGCCGTCCCCCTGCATCGCCAGACGGCCACCAGCGGCTTCGACGATGAGGTTCGATGCATCCCAGTCGGCCTTCGGTCCGGAGCGCCCGAAGGGCGTGATGCTGGAATAGATCAGCGCGGGATTGCGCGCCGTGAGTTGCTCGGGACCCAGCCCGACCGTCTCGGCGTGGCCGGGGCGCCACGATTCGATGAACACGTCGGCGGTGTCGACGAGGGCCCGTAGTCGCTCGAGTCCGGTCTCCGAGTCGAAGTCGAGGACCACGCTCTTCTTCCCCCGGCCATACGCAACCCAGTAGAGCGAGGTGCTCGCCTGCTCGTCGGTCGGGGTGTCGTGCCCGAGATTCCCACCGGGGGTCGGGCCATGGTGTCGACTCTCACATCCCCGCGGCGGCTCGACCTTGACGACTTCTGCACCGAGGTCGGCCAGTATGCGGCCGCAGAACTCGCCGTGGTACGTCGCAACGTCCACGACCCGTATGCCTTCGAGTGGTGCCCCCATCCGCGACGAACCTATCGTGTCAGCGCCAACAAAGATCGAGGAGAGCATCATGCCCATCAATCCCGAGGCCATCGGCGCAGTAGGCGAACCAGGGGCGGTCAGCTGGACCTCCAAGGACAGCCTGCTCTACTCCCTCGGTGTCGGTGCCGGCGTTGCCGATCCGACCGGCTTCGAGCTGGCGTTCACGACCGAAAACACCAACGGCGTCGAGCAGCAGGCCCTGCCCACCCAGGTGGTCGTGATCGGCACCGGCGATGGCAAGGGTCCCGACTTCGGCGACTTCAACCTCATGGCGCTCGTGCACGGCGAACAATCGATCACCCTGCATCAGCCGCTTCCCCCCGAGGGCACCGGTACCGGGGTCAGCACGGTTGCCGACATCATCGACAAGGGCAAGGCCGCCCTCGTCGTCCTGCAGAGCGATGTCACCGACGCCAACGGTGATCCGCTGTGGACCTCGACCAGCACCTTGTTCATCCACGGCGAGGGCGGCTGGGGCCTCGAGCGCGAGAAGGTCGCGTCCGCCAACGTTGCCCCCGACCGCGACCCCGATCACGTGGAGAGCTACCCCACCCGCCCGGATC
>CBESNZ010000346.1:0-3474 GCA_965531045.1 uncultured Acidimicrobiales bacterium | reverse complement strand
AGCTCCCCATGATGCCATTCCCGGCGAACTAGCCCTCCACACCATCGTCACCGGCCTGCGCGACCAACCCGATGTCGGGTTGGTCAGCGCCGACGTTGGCGACGGATTCACACCGGTTGTGCAACCCTTTTTGGGAGCGATCGATGCCCCGCAGCAACGCGACACCGGCTTCGAGGACGGTGACTACGCCCACGGCACGCTCCACCTCTTTCGCCGTCCGTGCGTCGACGATATCGGCGTGTTCGACGAGCGATACTTCGCCTATTGCGAGGAAGCCGATCTCGGGCTTCGCGCCAAGGCTGCCGGATGGCGCGTCGGCGTCATGCGGGGCGCCGAGGTACGGAACCCCGCCGTGGTCACACCGCACCCCGTGGTCGATTACCTGCAGGAACGCAACACGCTGTTGTTGTTGGCAACCCATTACGGGCCGCGCCAGGTGGCGTTTCGGTCCGGCGTGGCGATATGGCAACTGGTCGTCGGTCAGTTCCGGCCCCAGACCCGCAATCATTTCTGGACCCGAGGCGCGCGCGTTGCGGCGCTGCGCGACGCCGCACTGGGCCGTTTCGGACCGCCGCCCCCCGAGATCCTCGCGATGCACGCCGATCAACGGTCCGGACGCGAACCCGATCGTCGTCCGGGCGACCTGTGAACGACATGTCCGCCGACCGCACGCTCGACGCCCCGCGCGGTTGCCATATTCCGGTGTCGGCGATCGAGTGGAACTACGTGGCCAGCGGTGGGCCCGGAGGCCAGCATGCCAATCGGTCCAACACCAAAGTCGACGCGCGCCTGGACCTCCGGACCTGTGCCGGGTTGCCGCCTGCGACGCGGCAACTGCTCATCGCCAAGCTCGGCTCGGTCGTGCGCCTCACGGTCGCAACGCACCGGTCGCAGACGCGTAATCGAGAGGAAGCGCTGGACCGCTTCGAGAAGCGACTGCAGGCCGCTCTCAAGATCGAACGGACGCGCCGCAAGACCAAGCCGAGTCGTGGAGCCAAAGAGCGGCGCCTCAAGGCCAAGAAACAGCGCAGCGACACCAAGAAGGGACGTCAGAAGCCACGCGATGGTTACTGATCCGATTTCGATGGGAACGAATCCGTTCGCCTCATGCTCTACGCGGTACCAAACCGCTAGTTTGGCCGCGATGAAGGGCCCGCATGACCACCGGTAACCAAACCACCGGCACGCCAGCCGTCGACACCGGCCGACCGACTTTTCCGCACTTTCCTGCCCTCGATGGGGTCCGTGGACTCTCGGTCGCGGTCGTGCTGGTATTCCATGGCGGTTTCGCGATCGCTTCGGGAGGATTTCTCGGGGTCTCGACGTTTTTCACGCTGTCGGGGTTCCTCATCACGTCACTGCTGCTGACGGAAAAGGACCGCAGCGGCACGATCGCGTTGGGCGCGTTCTGGAAACGGCGCTTCAAGCGACTGCTTCCCGCAGCCGTTGCCTGCATCGGCCTGATCGCCTTCTTCTGGAGCATTCTCGACCTCCAATCCGAGTCCGACATCAGCGCGGTCGACGTTGCCGGCCGCATTCCCGGCGACCTCTGGGCCGGCCTGTTCTACGTGTACAACTGGCGGGCTGCCTTTCCGCCCGAAGGCGCCGGGTACAACGCCTTGTTCGGCGAGGTGATCGAACCCTCGCCCGCAGCCCATTTCTGGTCATTGTCGATCGAAGAGCAGTTCTACGTGTTCTTCCCGCTCCTAGCGGCCGTCATTCTGGCCTACCTGAAGCTTGGGAAGAAGACCTTTGGCGGCATTCTCGTCGCCATGCTGGCGCTGTCGGTCGCCTCGCCGTTCCTGCTCGATGGGTTCGACCGCATCTACAACGGCACCGACGTGCGGGCCGCCGAGATTTTGGTCGGGGCGCTGTTGGCGGTCGTATTCTCTACGAGACGGGGTCGTGAGGTCATCACGTCCTCCGCCGTGGTCACCGTCGCCGGTGTCCTGGCTCTGGTCGCTGTGGTCTGGCTCTGGGTCGACACGACCTTGGCGTCGGAGTGGTTGCTCAACGGCGGCCTGTTCGGGTACGGCTTGCTATCGGTACTCATCATCATGGCGGCAACACAAGCGACCGGGCCCGTCGCCGTCGTGTTGTCCTGGGGCCCGTTGCGCTGGCTCGGCGGAATCTCCTATGGCGTCTACCTGTATCACTGGCCAATTTTCCGCTGGGTCGACGAGTCCACCACCGGACTCGACAAGCTGCCGCTGTTCATCCTGCGCCTCGCGATCACGTTGGTGTTCTCCTGGCTGTCGTTGCACTACCTGGAGAACCCCATCCGACGCGGCGGTCGACCAGGACAATCCGTGAAGTATCCGGTCGCAGCGCTCGGACTCGCCGCCGCGTTCGTGGGCATCATGGTGGTGACGTACCAAGGCGTTCTCGTCGACGACGAAGCCCCAATCCCTTTCGAGGAGATCGCCGCCCAGGAAGCGCTGTCAACCACCGTCGCTCCGGACGAACCCGAACCCACCGTAGGGGGAACTGCCGTGGATGGGACCACGGGGACTGGTAGCGGTCCGGCGCCCACGACCACCGTGGCCGAGCCCGAACTCGTCCTCGAGGATCGTCCTCCGGTGCTGTCGATCATCGGCGACAGCGTCGCGACAAACATTCGCAACGGGCTCATAGCCCGCGCCGCAGCGCTCGGACTTCCGCCTCTCGCCGAACACTTCACCTTCCCCGGTTGTATCAACACCTATGGCGAAGGACGCGTGCTCGTCGTCGACAAGATCTCCGCGCCATGCCGAAACAGCTACGACGTCATCCGCGAGATGCTCGACAATGGCAACCCTGACGCCTTCGTGGTCGTTGGCAGCTCCGCCGACCTGTTGCCGTACGCCCAGCCGGGTTCCGAAGACTTCGTCGGACTCGACGACCCTGATCGCTACAACCAGGTGAAGACCCAACTGGCCGAGCTGCAGGAGCTCACGCTCGCTCGAAATATCTCGTTGGTCTGGGTTACCGTTCCGTGCATCGAGCAACAAAAGGCCGACATCAGTGGCATCAATCCGGCCGACGTCGCAATCATGAACGACGTCATCTACGACCTGGTCGCCGACGCACCCCCGCAGGTCGCCCTGTACGACCTGTACGCCGACGTGTGCCCTGACGGCGAGTACACCCCAGACGTGTTCGGCATCGAAGGTGGGCGAGACGACGGTTTGCACTTCACCGCCGAGGCGTCGGGCCACATCGCCGTTCGAATCGGGGCAGTAGCCGAGACCGTCAGTCCGTTGGCCAACCCGAGCTAGCCGACGATGTCGGGCAGCGTGACCGGCGGATCCTGGCTTGCCGGATCCGCTGACCACTCGGAGTATGCGGCTTCGACGATCGGTTTGGTCATGGCGAGTGAAATTCGCAGTACCCCCGAGGAGTACGTTGGACAGGTGCCCCAGCGGGCGTCCTCGAGGCCTGCACCCTTGAACGTGCCGGTGCAAAAGTGTGTGCCGTCCGCTTCTCGAACAAAGT
>CBESNZ010000345.1:0-3477 GCA_965531045.1 uncultured Acidimicrobiales bacterium | reverse complement strand
AAGACCTGGTCGACCCGGATCTGATGGATCAGATCGTCGGCGATCCACACGTCGATGGTCTGCACGCCGTCGGGGTACTCCAGCTCGAACCAGGCCAACTCGCCCGGCGACAATGCGGTGAGGGCAGCGCGTGATGCATCACCGGGGGTGATCGCGTAGTGGGTCGCGGTGATGCCCGCGACCGTGTCGCTGCCGAGGTCGGCGACGTCACTCCCTTCGAGCACCGCAGAGATGACCGCCTCCGACGACGACGAGAACGACGCCAAGCGGTCGTTGTCGCCTACCGGACCGGAGTTGACCGATCCGTCCGAGTCGCGCTGCCAGGCCGTGTCACCGATGATCATGTACTCGCTGTCGCGATCGATGATGTGCACGTCGTTGCCGACGAACGTCCCGGTGGCGTCGGTGGTGGTCTGCCCCTCCGCCTCGGTGACGAGCGTCGCCCGGAAGGAGACGGCGTCACCGGTGGTCTGCGCTGCCGACAGAATCGCCGCTTCAGCCGACGGGGTTCCGCCGGGAAGCAGCACGGCACCCAAGGCGACGAGCACGGTCACCGCCGCAGCAGCGACGAGGAAGCTTCCACGGTTGTGGCGAAACGTCGATCGAGATCCGGGTCGGTTCGCCGGTTGCCGGCCGTGCTCTTGGGTTTGGTCGGTTGCGCTCTCGCGCGGGGTGGTTTCGTTTGCTTCGAGGGTCTTCATGGCTTGCTCCTGGATGGCTAGATAGGTGGCGGAGCCCACCGATGGAGGCAGGTCGTCGTGGGTGGGATCCAGCGCAGCCAGTCGTTCCATCAGCTCGTTGTGATCATCCATTTCGATCCTCCTTTTCTGGTGAGTTGGACGTGGTATGTCCGACTCGACCCGAATCTGTCCATTTGCGATCAACGTTTCTTTCCGACGATTCGGTGGACGAATCCCCGGCGATTTCGAGGGCCTTTGCGAGACGACCTCGTGCCTTGGTCAGGCGCACCGACACGGCGTTCGCGCTGCAGTCGAGCAGCACGGCGATGTCGGTGACGGGCAAGTTGTCCCACGCTCGCATCATCAAAAGCTCACGATCTTCCGGACGTAGCGAGGCCAGCGCCCGCCACAGTGCCGGATCGCGATCCTCATCGACCGTGGCCGCCTCTGGTGCCCGCTCGACGAGGCGAAGATGCAGTTGCTGACGACGCCGACTCGATCGGTACTGATTGGCCAGCACCCGCCGGGCGATCCCGAACAGCCACATGCGCTGCTCATCGGCCAGCACCGGACGTTGGTCGTAGCGGCGCCACGCCACGGCAAACACCTCGGCGGTGGCGTCGTCGGCATCGGCACGCGACAACGTCCGCCGGCGAACAAAACGCCAGACGTCGTCAAAGTCAGCGGCCATGAGCGCCGTCATCTCGTCACTCGCCATGCGCGCTCCGGGGGAGGATTGGAGGTCCATTCACGTCCTATGTCCGGACCGGTGCAGATCTTTCCACGTTCGGGGACGATTTCTCGGACTCGTTCGACCAAGATGGCACCATGAGCGTTGCGATCGATCACACTGGCAAGGTGGCGCTGGTGACCGGCGCCGGGGCGGGTATCGGCCGTGAGGTGGCCCGCTGGCTCGCCCGCACCGGAGCAAGCGTGGCGGTCAACGACATCCGGGCGTCCGGCGCCGAAGCCGTCGTCGCAGAAATCGCCGCCGAGGGCGGGACCGGCTACCCCATCGTCGCTGATTGTCGCGACGACGCCGCGGTCGATGCGATGGTGGCGACCGTCGTGAAACAGCTCGGCGGCCTCGACATCGCAGTGAACAACATCGGCATGCTCCCATCGGGGCGTGCCACCAAACCCTTCGTCAAGTATCGGGGTGACGATTGGCGCGACATCGTCGACCAGAACCTCACGTTGGCCGCACTGTGCGGCCGCGCCGAGGCCGAATACATGGCCGAGCATGGCGGCGGCGTCATCGTGTTCGTGACCTCCGGCGAAACGACCCGACCGTCGCCCTACAACAGCGCCTATGCCGCTGCGAAGGCCGCCGTGAACCACATGGTCACCTCGATGGCCGTCGAACTCGGACCCGCCGGGGTGCGAGTGCTGGCGATGGCTCCGGGCACGACCCTGACCGAGACCGTCGCCGCACACTTCACCGAAGAGCGCGTTGCGGCCATCGTCGCCTCCACCCCGCTTCGTAAGATGGTCGAACACGACGAGCTCGGCCGGCTCGCCGTCTTTCTCACGAGCGACCTCGCCCGCTGCATCACGGGCCAGCTCATCCTCGCCGACGCCGGGGCATTCCTCTCGCGCACCCGACCGCCCAACGACGAGGGGCTCACGCAGTCGATCGAGAAATAGCCGCCACGATCGCCCACCGAGCACGCCCGCCCGAGACACGCGACCCGGGACAACCGTCGTACCGTGGTCTCCATGGAACCCAGCGAGCGGGCGGAACGCCTCGAAGTAGTAGCGGTCCAGGCCGCCACCGGCGACACCAGAGCACTTGACGAGCTGCTCGTCTTGGCGGAGCCGCTCGTGCAGCAACGATGCCAGCGCATCTTGCCGCATCCCCTCGACGCGGAGGAAGCGGCCCAGGATGCGCTGCTCTCCGTGTCGCGCCGAATCGAGTCGTTCGAGGGTCGATCGAAGTTCAGCACGTGGTTGTACATGGTCAGCTCGAACGCAGCGGTCGATACCTATCGCCGGCTGAAGAAACATGCGAACAGCGGCGCCGAGCTGCCCGAGATCACCGAGGATCGACGCACCAGCGTCATCGCCGGCACGCGCATCGACCTGTTGGAAGCCCTCGACAAGGTGAGTAGCCGCTTCGCCGAGCCCGTCATCCTGCGGGACATGCAGGGCCTCGACTATGCGGAGATCGCCGAGGCGCTCGACGTGCCGGTCGGTACGGTGAAGTCCCGTATCCACGAGGGACGAACCCAGCTGCAGCGCCTGCTCGAGCTGTAGCCGATACCGCTCGCTCCATCTTTGGCGAGCGGGCGAGATGTGCAAGTCTGATCGCAATGACGAACGCCTTGATCACGCCCGACGCTCACTCGCTCCGTCGAGTCCTGGCACCACTGCTGCTCACCTTCGCCCTCATCGCCACGGCATGTTCCAGCGACGACGCCGGCGATGCCGGTGCGAGTTCGACCACCGACGCGGGTACGTCGGCACCCGCCACCAGTGGCAGCGCCGACTCGACTGCCGCCCCCACCGCGACGACCCCGGCGGCACCGGTCGAAGACCGGGCGTACTACATCCTGCCGCCCGGCAACTACGGCGGCATTCCGGTGAACGACGACTCCCTCGATCAGCTTGCGCTCTACGACGCACTCACCCCACTGCGCGGCGAGGTCACCGACGCGGACATCGAGGAGCTCTATCTGCCGGAGGACTTCGCCCCCATCGGCGAAACGACCGTCGAGGACACCGGTAGGGCGGGCACGACCATCTTGTACGACGAGTTCGGCGTCGCCCACATCACCGGCGTCACGCGCGAGGACCT
>CBESNZ010000344.1:0-3517 GCA_965531045.1 uncultured Acidimicrobiales bacterium | reverse complement strand
ACCCCTGGCCTCCTCGATGCGACCGAGGCGCTCTAGCCAGCTGAGCTACAGCCCCGAATGGGAGCGCTCAGCATAGCGCGACTTCGGGTGATCCTCGTTACCGCCGGAGGGGTTCGATCTCGCCGAAACTGCGGGCGGTCATGCTCGACGGCAACGGCACTCCGGTGGCCATGCCGGCGAACGGGCTCGGCGGCTGATTGCGGCGCCACCACGCGTAGCCGAACAGACCGCTGCAACCGAGCAGACCGATGCATGCGGCGATCGCCACAAGACCGAGCGACGGAATCGCCAACGCGCTCAGGAGGGTCAGGGCCAGCAACGTGGCGCCGACGCAGCGGCGGCGCAGCTCGGCTTCCACTCGGTTCGCCGGCACCAGGCTGAAACCCACCGCAAAGGGGTCGGTCGAGCCGTCATTCGGTTGCGGGGACGAACCGGTGGGTGTGGCTGTTCCACTGCCGGGACGGACTGCTACGGCGGCCATCAGCGACTTCGATGCGGCGTTGGTGCGTTCGATCAGCGACAGATTGCTCTTGAACGCAAGCATTGGGTCGTTGGCCGCAGCCGCGCGGGCCACGAGTGGACGCCGAACGAGCGGGGGCACGAGAACAAGTCCCCACAGCAGCAAGAGAATGGGCAATAGCAACGCGTGAACCTCTTCATCGTTCGGCTCGCGCATCCTAGAAAATGCAACGCGAAGAGTGGTGGATATCGCGCGTACCGCGCGAGTCCAGAAAATTCGTCGCCGGTCCGCCTGCGAGAAACTAGCTGCGTCGGTACGGGCCCGACTTGCCGCCGGTCTTCTCCCACAGGGCGACCTCGCCGATCACCATTTCCTTGTCCATCGACTTACACATGTCGTAGATCGTGAGTGCGGCAACGGAACAGGCGGTGAGCGCTTCCATCTCGACGCCGGTGCGGCCGATGATGTCGACCACGGCCTCGATGTCGATGCGATCCTCGCCGATCTCGAAGTTGACCGAGACCGAGCTGATCATCAGCGGATGACACAGCGGGATCAACTCGGACGTCCGCTTCGCGCCCTGGATCCCGGCCACGCGCGCGACGGCGAGCACGTCGCCTTTGGTGATCGCACCACGAGCGACCGCAGAGGCGGTGTCAGTCCGCATGTGCACCTGGCCGCGGGCCACCGCCCGGCGGTGCGTCGGCTCTTTCTGCGTGACGTCGACCATGCGCGCCCGCCCGAGAGGATCGAGATGGGTGAAGCCGTGGTCCGATGCATTCTCTGTCATGGTCAACCGCCGATTTCGCTCATCGATCGCGCCGGGCGAATGAATACCTCTTGGCCGATCAAATGTCCGGCCCACTTCTGTGCGACTGCGTCAGCGAGCACTCCGCCGATTTCTTCGTCGGTTGCTCCACTTCGGAGCAGGGCCCGAATGTCGAACTCGTCGACGGCGAAGAGGCAGTTTCGGAACTGACCATCGGCGGTGAGGCGTATGCGGTCGCAGGTATCGCAGAATGCTTCGGTGACGCTGGCGACGACGCCAACCTCTCCCCCGCCGTCGACATAACGAAATCTGGTGGCCGGCGCCGATGTGCGCTCGACCGGCTCGAGCGGAAACTCGGCGTGGATGCGGTCGATGATCTCTTGGAGCGGCACGACCGTGTCGGCCGACCACTTCCCCTCGGCATCGAGTGGCATGAACTCGATGAAGCGCACCGTCACGTTCTTGTCGCGCCCGAATCGAGCGAAGTCGACCACCTCGTCGTCGTTGATGCCTCGCATCATGACCGCGTTGAGTTTGATCGGGTGCAGGCCCGCTTCTTTCGCGGCTTCGATGCCATCGAGAACCTTCGCCAAGTCGTGGCGGCGGGTGAGCTCGAAGTTGCGATCTTCCTGCAGCGAATCGAGCGAGATGTTGATGCGCTTCAAACCGGCAGCCGCCAAGTCGGCCGCTTGGGAGCGCAAGGTCGAGCCGTTGGTGGTGAGCGACAGGTCGACCGGCAGCTTTGCCAGCTTCTGCACCAGCACCGGGAGATGGGCCCGCAACGTCGGTTCCCCACCGGTGAGGCGGATCGAGTCGACGCCGTAGCGTTGCACGAGAATCGTGGCAACGCGTTCGATCTCCTCGAACGTCAGGAGGTTCTTGCGTTCTTGCCACTGCATCCCCTCCTCGGGCATGCAGTACTGGCAGCGGAAGTTGCAGCGATCGGTTACCGAGATCCGCAGGTCGCGGTGCACGCGCCCGAAGGAATCGATCAGCGGGGTTGCCATGATCGAAGGGTATCGCTGCCGCTCCTGCAAGCGTTAGGTCGGTTCAACGGCGTCGGCCCTGCTGCGAAAGAACCGACGCTCCGACGCCGTCCCCGAGAGCTCGGCGGCACGTAGGTACGCCGCATGCGCCCCATCGCCGTCGCCGAGTTTGGCGAGGAGGTCGGCCCGCAGGGCCCAGAGCGGTTGGTAGTTGGCCAAGGTCACGTCGAGCTTTCCGGCCTGGAGCTCGGCGAATGCTGCACCCGGTCCCGCCGCCATCGACAGGGCGGACAACCGGTTGAGCTCGACAACCGGGGTCGGAGCGAGGCGCATCCAGCGCCCGTACAAGGAGGTGATCTGTTCCCAGTCGGTCTGGTCGGCGGTTTTTGCGGCCCCGTGGAGCGCGCCAATCGCCGCTTGGAGTTGATACGGCCCGACCGAGTTCAATCGAAGCGCTTGGTCGAGGACGGCCGTGCCGTCGGCGATCATGGCCTGGTCCCACAGCGAGCGATCCTGAACATCGAGCATGACGAGTTCGCCGTCGGCATCGACGCGCGCGGCGCGGCGAGCATGCGTGAGGAGCATCAGGGCGAGAAGCCCGAATGACTCGGCGTCGTCGGTCAACAACGTCGCCAGCAGGCGGCTCAGCCGAATCGCTTCATCGCACAGGTCATGGCGCACGAGGTCGGCGCCGCCGGAGGCCGAATAGCCCTCGTTGAACAACAGATAGATGACGTGATGCACGACTCGAACCCGACCGAGCAACTCCGCATCGGGAGGGATTCGGAAGGGGACGGCGGCGGATCGGATCTTTCGTTTCGCTCGGACCAGTCGTTGCGCAAGCGTCGCCTCCGGTAGGAGAAACGCCGACGCAATCTCCGGCGTGGTCAGACCACAAACCGCCTTGAGCGTCAGCGCGGTCTGCGCCTCGACACTGAGCGCAGGGTGGCAACACCCAAAGATCAGCCGCAGTTGTTCGTCGCGCACCACGATCTCGCTCTCCATGAGCCTGCCCTCCAAGGCCCTGCCCTTCACGAAGCTGCCATCGGCCTCGCCCGCGTGGTTGTGTGCGGCCAACCGAGCCTCGAGACGTCCCAGCTGTTCGGTCTTCCTCATCCGATTCTTGTCGCGGCGAATGCGGTCGATCGCCTTGCGTCGAGCGACGGTGCTCAGCCATGCACCGGGCCGCTCCGGTACGCCGTCTGCCCAGCTCACGATGGCGGTTTCCAGCGCGTCTTGGATCGCGTCCTCCGCCCACCCCACGTCGCCGAGATCGGCGACGAGCGGGGCCATCAGCCGCGT
>CBESNZ010000343.1:0-3523 GCA_965531045.1 uncultured Acidimicrobiales bacterium | reverse complement strand
CCGAGCACAGAGTCGACTCGGACGACACAGAAAAAAACGACACAGAAAAAGACGACACAGATGGTGTGCTCGTCGACTATCCCACCGTGGCGTCGGTCCCGACCGCCATCGACCTCGCGCTGATCACGGCACCGACGGCCGAGGTACGACCGGCGGTCGAAGCCTGCGGTCGGGCCGGTGTGCATGCCGCCGTCGTACTCACCGCAGGATTCGCGGAGGTCGACGAGGCGGGAACGGCGGCGCAGCAGGACGTGCTCGATACCGCCCGGCACTACGGAATGCGACTCGTGGGACCCAACTGTCTCGGCATTGCGAATACCAACCCTGCGGTACAGCTCGACGCCACCGTGTCACCGGCACCGCTCATGCGGCACGGCGATGTGTCCCGCGAGGCCGTCAGCATCGCAAGCCAGTCGGGCGCCCTCGGCATTTCGCTCATCCATGCCTTGACCCGAGCAAACGTCTCGATCGCATCGTTCGTCTCGCTCGGGAACAAGGCCGATGTGTCGGGCAACGATCTCCTGCAATATTGGCAATCGGACCCCGACACCGATATCGGCGTGTTGTATCTGGAGTCGTTCGGCAACCCCCGCCGCTTCGCTCGAATCGCAGCCCGTTTCAGCGAGACCAAACCCCTCATCGTCGCGACCGGTGGCGACTCGGCGCGCGGTGACAACGCTGGCCGGTCGCTGCTCATTCCGTTTCTCGAGCGTTCGGGGGTCGTCGCTGTGCGCACACTCGCCGAACTCGTCGACGTCACGCGACTCCTTGCCGCCCAGCCGATACCGGCCGGCGACCGCATCGCCATCGTCACCAATAGCCGAGGGTTCGCAACCATCGCCCGCGACGCCTGTGACTCGACCGGGTTGCAGGCGCCCACGCTGGGATCGGCGACGCTCGACCGCCTCGCCCAGCTCCCCCCGACGCCCGTCGATGTCGACGCCAGCCACTACGGCATCGTGGCGACCGCCTCGGTTGACCAATTCGCGGCGGCGTTGTCCGTCGTACTCGACGATCCCGACGTCGATGGAGCCATCGCCGTCCACGCTGATCTCCTTCGCCACGACGCGACCGACATCACCCACGCCATCGATCGAGCAGCCGACGACCACCCCCACAAACCCGTTGCGGCAACGGTGCTCTCGGGCTCCAACACCGAAGGACTGGCCCACCCGCAATCGAGCTCGGTGCCGATCTTCGACTTCCCGGAAGAGGCCGCGACGGCGCTCGGTCACGCCGCCCGCCTCGCTCGGTGGCGGACCGCCGATCACCGCACGGCGTCATCACCGAATGGGTTCGATCTGCAACAGCTTCGCTCGGCCGCGACCGAAGCACTCGTCAGCGCCGCACGCACCAGCCATGACGGCGTGGAGCGACTCGAACTCCGCGCCCAGCAGACCGATGCTTTGCTCGCCGCGGCGGGGATCACACGTGTTGACGAACCCACGGCAGAGGATCTCGATGTCGTGGTGCTTCGGGCCAGCGTCGATGACCTGTTCGGCGTCGTGCTGTCCGTCGGGCGGCAGCACGGTACGGACGACGTCGAGTTGTGCGGAGAGGCGCTCGCTCCCCTCGACCCGGGCGCGTCGACCGAACTCATCGCAATGTTGCGACTCCCCACATCGCACCGCGACGCAATCTCGACC
Organism: uncultured Acidimicrobiales bacterium; assembly: GCA_965531045.1. GTDB lineage: Bacteria > Actinomycetota > Acidimicrobiia > Acidimicrobiales > SHLQ01 > CBESNZ01. The sequence goes on along the minus strand of CBESNZ010000343.1, from coordinate 1,877 downwards.
CTCGCGAACCGCATAGGTCAGGCCGTGCACGACATACCAGCCATTGTCGAAATCGCGCTGGTGACGCCGTCCGACGCGACCGCCACCCCGGGCGTGATCGACGCCAGCTTCGTTCTCGATGCCCGACCGCCACCCCGGGGCGGGCACCCTCGCCGGCTCGGGCGAGTCGGCCTCCGCTAGGCCCGAACCGGGCGCGCCGTCAGAACCGGAACCGGGCTCCGCTTGATCACCTCGGCGGTCACGCTCGGATTTGTGAACCGAGGGCGCGCATGCGTCGCCATGGCGATCGCCGTTGCGTTGCGCGTCACAGCCTCCTCGACGATGGCGCGCGCCGGCTTGTCGTCGTGCAGCACCTCGAAGCCAGCCGCACGGGCCGTTACTTCACCGGCACCGCGTGAGACGTTCCGTACATACCCGGCCTCCGCAACGTCACCACGCTGGTAGGCGGACGATACGTTCGCCGAACCGACCGGCGGCAAAACCGTCACGACCTCCAACGGCAAACCGAACACGACGGACCACGCCTCGGCGATCGGCAGGATCGTTTCGGAATGCTCTGTACCGTCAACCGCAACGACGAGTGGACCCTTCATGTCGAAGTGAAAGTGCCCCGGCTCGTATTCGGGCCCACATACCAGAATGGGGCTGGTCTGCTGCTCCAGCAGTTCTGCGGTCACGCTGCCGAAGTACGCCGCGGTTCGGGTTCGGCCGTGCGAAGACAGGCAAACCAGCGAACCCGGTCGCTCCTCGACCGTTCGCAGAATTTGCTGAGCCACGGTGGACGACAACGTTTCGACGGACAGGTACGGCCGAAGACCGTGCCGGTCCCCGACTTCGGCGACGTACTCGATCGCTGGCAGAAACGCTCCGGGGTCGTGCGACTCCGTCGTGTACGCAACCACGTGCAGTTTGCTGTGGTTTGCTCGGGCAATAACGGCGCCGACGTCGAGCGCGTGCGACGACGCCTCTGAACCGTCGATGGGCACGATCACATCACCAAACACGTCTCTCCCCTTTCTCGGCAAAGCACGCCTTGGTTCACGCGGGCCGAGCTATCGGTCCATCGTTTCAATGGCGGGCCGATTCATCTAGGGCACAAGGTCACCTGGGGACCGGACGTACTGCGTCATTTCGAGCCGAAGGTGTCGGCTTTGCTCGTGGCCATCCAGCCCTGCCAGAAACGTGTGTGTCGCGTCAGGGTCGTCTCGGGAGCAGCGGAGCCGTCGTCGACGAGACGAGGGGAAACCGCCTCGATCGCGGAATCCATGACCTCGTCGATGGGTTTTGACGCATCCAACGGCATCGCTTCCGGCCACGCATCCCGCTTCGACCCGAGATGGTCGATGATCTGCGGCGTCGCGTCCGACGGGTTCCACCCGTCGGCCATCCGTCGAACCACGCGCTCTTTGGCAATCGCCTGATCGAGATGACACTCGAACTGGATCAACTCGACGCCCCGCGTGGCCGCAAGGTCACGAACGAGTGATCGGTGCGCATCCGACGTCCAGGAGGCATCGAGTACGACGCTCTCGCCCGAGCGCAGCAACACCTCGGCTTCTCGTACCAATTCCGTGTAGGTCCGAGTGGTTATCTCCGGGTCGTAAATGCCTTCATCCGGCTCGGCGAACGAGTGCGACTGCCGATCGACCTTGGCCACATCTTTTCGCAAGGAGTCGGTGTCGAGGACGGTCCAGCCGAAGTGTTGTGCCAGTCGGCCGGCAACGGTGGTCTTTCCGGTTCCCGGCCCGCCTCCGACCAACACAATTCTGGCGTGCCCACGCTCGAGCTGATCCATCGCAAAGGTGTGGAACATCCGCGCCACCGCCGCGAACTCAGGCGCACCCGGTTCCCAACGAAGACACGCCACTTTGGAGCGG
>CBESNZ010000342.1:0-3558 GCA_965531045.1 uncultured Acidimicrobiales bacterium | reverse complement strand
TGGCGCGCGGTATCGGAGACCGCGCGCTCTGGCGCGCGGTATCGGAGACCGCGCGCTCTGGCGCGCGGTATCGGAGACCGCGCGGTTGGCGCCAGCCACCGGTGAGATCAAGGGCCCCAGGGACGCAGGCCCGTGCGGCACCTTGGTGTGCAGCATCGGCGTCGGTGAGCTGCAATGAGGGACGAGTGCGTCAAGTATTCAGTACGAGGGTTGTGACGGACGCGACGGTCATGAGGGAGAGCGGGATACCGAGCCGGAGGTAGTCGGTGAAGCGGTACCCACCGGGGCCGTAGACCATCGTGTTGGTCTGATAGCCAACCGGGGTCAGGAACGAAGCTGAAGCGGCGACGGCGAGTCCGATCGCGAGCGTCCGTAGCTCGAGGCCCGACTGCTCGCTCAGATCGACGGCGATCGGGAAAACCAACGCAGCCGCGGCGGCATTGGTGAGGAACTCCGTCAACACCATCGTCGCAACCACGAGTGCCAGCACCAGGCCGACATCTCCGGTCGAGGATGCAACCGTGGCGATGGCCTCAGCGATGTGGGCCGCCAGACCCGACTGAGCGACCCCGGTGCCGAGCCCGAACGCGCCGCCGATCATCAGGACGACGTTCACGTCAACCGCGTCGCGCGCCTCGCGTGGTCGCAGCACTCCCAGACCGACAACGGCCATTGCGCCGAGCACGACCGACTTCAACACCGTCAAAACGCCGAACGCAGGCAGAAGGACAACGGCGGCAAACGCGGCGATGGCCAGCGGCGCCTGCTTCGTCGCCCCGAGGGCCGGACCGTCGAGACGTGAGACCAACAAGAAGTCCGATTTGTCCCGCCAGTGCGCGCGAAAATCTCGCGCCGTCAGGAGCAGCAACGTGTCGCCCGGGCGCAGTGTGATAGCGCCGAGCTTGCCCGGCAGCCGGTGGCCACTTCGGTGAACGGCCAACACGGCCGCTTGGTATCGCGCCCGGAACTCCACGTCGGCCAGCGTGCGGCCGATCATCGGTGATGCCGGACCGAGTACCGCTTCAAAGAATCCGCGTTCGGAGTCACCGACGAGCAACTCGGTCGGGACGTCGGATGTCAGCCCGCGCATCGCCTGCAGGTCGACGATTTGATCCACCTGACCGGCGAAGGTCAATCGATCACCGGCGCGAAGCAACAACGACGGTCGCACGGTCAGCGGCGTGTGGTCGCGTTCGACGTCGACGAGGAACACGCCCGACAGATGTCGAAGTCCGGCATCGGCGACGCTGCGACCGTCGAGCGGGCCACTCTGCTCGACCACCATCGACATGGTGAACTCACGAGCCTCCTCGGCGTCGATCGCCTGCGGTCGCCGCCGATCCGGCAACACCGCCGGCGCCAGCAGAATGATCAGAACCAGGCCGATGAGCGCCACTGGCAACCCGATGCCGGCCTGTTCGAAGAGCCCGAGCGGTTCTTGCCCTGCTTCTTCAAGGAACCCGGAAATCACCAGGTTGGTGGACGTACCAATCACCGTCACCGCACCCCCGAGGATGCTCGCATAGGACAGCGGAATCAGGAATCGCGACGCCGATCGACCGGATTGATCGCTCCACGAGACAACCGGCGGCACCAGCATTGCGACGATCGGTGTGTTCGCGATGAGCGACGAACCGGCCGCCGTTGGAATCACCAGCCGCGCCAACGATCGTCGTACCGACTCACCTTGGTCGAGCACCACGTTCAATACCGGCCGCAGCGCACCGGTCTTGTTGATCGCTTCCGCGAGAACGTACAACCCGGCGATGGTGATCGGCGCCGACGAGGCGAACCCCGAGAAGGCCTGCGACTCGTCGATGACGCCGAATACGAACAAAACCGCCGTCGCTCCGACGATTCCGGCGGGCGGGGACACCCGATTGGAAACGAGCGCGACAACCAGGACGATCAGGACTGCTGCGGTAATCCACGTGTCGAACGCCATGCGGCTCCTATCGGTGCGAACCAGGAAGAACGTAGCCAGCGAAAGCGCTTGTCCGTCGGCCAAAACGACAAATGCGGGGCCCGAGGGCCCCGCACCCGTCTGTAGTGCTTAGCTTCGGTCAGCGATGTCGATGACGTCCGCGGTCGGCGCGGTCGCTACGGCATCGGCCGAGCGACCGGCCAGCCATTCGGCAAGATCCTGATCCTCGTCGGTGGAGCTGTAGAACTCCATCGGCGTGTGATCGGGGGCCTCGGTCTGCACTCGGCGGTACACATCGAGTCCCGTGCCGGCCGGGATGAGCTTGCCGATGATGATGTTTTCCTTGAGGCCGAGCAGCGAGTCGGACTTCGACTCGATCGCAGCTTCGGTGAGCACCCGGGTGGTCTCCTGGAACGAGGCAGCGGAAAGCCACGACTCGGTCGCCAGAGAAGCCTTGGTGATACCCATCAGCTCGGGACGGCCCTCGGCGGGACGCTTGCCCTCGCGGACCAAACGACGGTTGGTGTCGGCGTAGATCTTTTGATCCACACGCTCTCCCGGAAGGAAATCGGAATCGCCGGGCTCCTGAACCGCCACTCGACGCGTCATTTGGCGCACAATGAGTTCGATGTGCTTGTCGTGAATCGACACACCCTGGTCGCGGTACACCTTCTGCACCTCGCCGACGAGATACTTCTGCGTTTCGCGGATGCCCTTGATCTCGAGGAGTTCCTTGGGATCGCGGGGGCCTTCGACCAGGGCATCACCAGCGGTGACCTCTCCCCCGTCCTTGACCTCCATCCGGGATTGCGCCGGAATGATGTAGGCGTCTTCGTTGCCTTCATCGTCGACGACAAGAACGTTGATGCCCTTGCCCTCGTCTTCGCCGATGCGGACGACGCCCGAGGTTCGGGCCAGCACGGCCTTGCCTTTGGGGCTGCGCGCTTCGAAGAGCTCGACAACACGGGGAAGACCGCCGGCGATATCTCCGCCGCCGGCAACACCACCGGTGTGGAACGTACGCATGGTGAGCTGGGTGCCAGGCTCGCCGATGGACTGGGCGGCAATGACACCCACGGCTTCGCCGACTTCGATCGGGATACCGGTGGCCAGGGACATGCCGTAGGACTTGCCGGAGATGCCGAACTCGGAATCATCGGTGAGCGGCGACAGTACCCGCACTTGGGTGACGGTCTCGTCGTCGCGCATGGCTTCCATCTCGGCTTCGCCGACGATGGTGCCCTTGGCAAAGACCGTGCCGTCGGCCAGCGTGATGTCCTCGGCGAGTGTGCGGCTGAAGAGCCGGTTCTCGAGGTACGTGCGCTTGGCGGCGGTGTCGGGTTCGACCTCGTCGATGATGATGTTACGCGTCGGGCCATCGGCCTCGAACGGGTCTTCCTCATTGATGATGAGTTCCTGCGCAACGTCGACGAGTCGACGGGTCAGGTAGCCCGAGTCGGCAGTACGGAGCGCCGTATCGACCAGGCCCTTACGAGCACCCGGCGTCGCGATGTAGTACTCGAGCATCGCGAGTCCCTCGCGGAAGTTCGACTTGATCGGGCGGGGAATCATGTCACCGCGAGGGTTGGCCACGAGGCCACGCATGCCCGCAATCTGGCGGACCTGCATCATGT
>CBESNZ010000341.1:0-3559 GCA_965531045.1 uncultured Acidimicrobiales bacterium | reverse complement strand
CAGGCCGCCCAAGACCAGAAGGGCTACATCGAGGATCGTCGCCCCAACGCCAACATCGACCCCTACGTGGTGACCCATCTCATCACGAACACGTGTTGCGAGGCCCTCGCGCGCTCCTAAACCGCGGTTGCCGGGTTCAGGCGGCGTCGGACGCAGGTGCGTGGACCTTCACCGGCGGCACCTCGGTGACCGGTGGGGACACGCTGGGAGCATCGGCGGGCGTGCTCGGCATGCGCGGCGATGCTGCTGTCGTCGGCGGAGTCGGTGGCGGAGTTGGTGCCGTGGCGACCGGTGCGGGGGCGGGAGTGCCGGTTGCAAACGACATCGGAGCAAACGATGCCGGTTGCAGGCGACTGAGTCGGTCATGTGATGCGGCGATGCCGCACAACGCTCGGGCGCAGTCGGCACCCACCAAGCCGAAGTACGGTATGAGCTGCCGATGCACGGTGACGCTCAGCTTGAAACGACCGTTCGTGTCGCTGGTGGCCGAACCGAGTACCGCGCAGTTGGCATACGCCTCGAGCGTGACGAACGCGACGCATTGACCGACCGAGATGGCGTGGTTCGGGGCAAACCCCTCGCCGGTGACGATGATCTGCTCGTTCTCGGAGAGTTCGATCGAGCGGCTTGTGCTGACCTTGAGCGGCCCGGTCGGAACCGGCTGCGTGGCCGCGGGCACCGTTGTCGGGGCCACCGGCGGTGGCTCGATTGGCGTGCTCGGCGGTGGGTTCGCAGCGGTCGTTGGCGCCGTGCCGGTGGCGTCACCCGCCGCAGTTTCTGCCGGCCCGTTGTCGCCGGATTCGTCGGTGAGCGGCCCGGCGTCGACGTACCCGGCGGTGGTAGATCCGGTATTGCTGGACCGGTCGGTTGGGCTGACGGGCGCCTCGTCTGACGACGGCGGCACGGGATCGGTCGCCGGCGAGGGTGTGGCCACCTGGGGTGACAAGTCGGTCTGGGGCAGCCCGGCAGTCGCCGCATCGTTCGGTGCGGTCGAACCGGCCCAGCTGATCGTCGTGCCCAGCCCCAGCAGGGCGGCGAAGCTGACGGCGGCGATGGCGCTGTGCCGGCGCCGACGACGGTGTCGTCCCACCCGCTGGACGGTGTCGAGCGAAACGGCAATGGGCGGTACTTCGGTGGCCAATACCGCCAGCTGCTTTGCGAGGTCGTCGTCGAAAGCGCTCACGATGACAGCCTGACCCGTGGCCGCTCGGGCGCTCGAAGCTGGCGCTGGAGTTCGGTTCGGGCGCGAGAGAGGCGACTCTGAACCGTGCCTTCCGCAATGCCGAGGACCTCGGCGGTTTCGCGTGTGGACAGCCGGTCGATGTAGCGCAGCACCACCACGGCCCGCTGATTGATCGGCAGACCGGCAAGTACATCGGCCAGGTGCACGAGACTCTCGTCGAATCTTGGAACGGCGTACAGCCCGGGATCGGCCGACAGTTGCTCACGCGATCGGGACCGCCAACGTTTGTGGCTGTGGTTGAGCGCAACCCGATACACCCAACCCGACGGATTGTCGTACTCGCAGATCTTTGCCCAGCGATCGAATGCTCGCGTCATGGCTTCCGCGAGTGAGTCGGCAGCGAGTGTCGCGTCGCCCAACGTGACCGAGAGCGACCGGTGCAGCCGTTCGTTGTTGAGCTCGTAGAAGCGGTCGAAGGGCAGCCCGCGAACGGTCGGCGGTAGCTCGCGATGCGCTTCGTCTCGTGCGGTCATCCCCTGGATTCACCCTCCCCCGGTGGGTAGAGCCTTGCCGAGAATGGTTCGTTCCGAAAATTCCCAAGAAGCTGACGACCGCCTCGGACCGGTTTTACCGACCATTTACTGGCTATCTCGTGATCTGTCCCTCACACTCTCCTAACACCGGCAATGGATCCTGATGATCACAGAGACCCACTCTGCAACGCTGCCGAAGGACGAACTCATGAACGAAGCATTCGACTCCACATCCACACCGCCGAACGAAACCGCTGCGTCGGTCTCGCCTTGGCGAAAGGCATTGGTCGTCGGCGCCGCCGGACTCACGATTGCCGGCGGCTCGCTCGGCGTTGCAGCCCTGTCGCCCGGCGGCATCGCCGGAGCGCAGGACGACGCGCCGACCGACACCACCGAACAAGCGCCGACCGAGACCGATGCGCCAGACGTGGACGGGCCAGGGCAGGCCGATCACTTCGGTGACGTGATCGGATCCTTGGTCGAGGATGGCACGATCACGCAGGACCAGGCCGACACGATCGGCGAACGATTCGCCGAGGCCAGAGCGGAGTTCGACGGACGTCGCCCCGGACTGCGCGGCCGGCCCGGCATCCGCGGTGCGGTGAGCTTCGATGTGGTCACCGAAGTCACGGGGCTCACCCAGGACGAGATCCGGGAAGGGCTTCGCAACGGCGAGACGCTCGCCGAACTCGCCGGCGACAACAGTGAAGCGCTGGCTGCGGCCATGGTCGACGCCGCGAACGAGCGAATCGATGCGGGCGTCGAGTCCGAGCGTCTCACCGAAGAACGGGCCGAAGAGCTGCGGGCCCAGGTCGAGCAGCAGGTGCAGGACCGGCTGAACGGCGAACTCGGTCGCCGCGGTGGTCGCCACGGCAACTGATCGAGCCGAACTCCAGAAGAAATTCGGACGATTGTGTTTAGTCCGTCCGTTGTACACCGATAGATGAAGTACCCCCTCCAAGGAAAACGGGTTCGGCCTTCGGGCCGAACCCGTTCTCTTTTTCTGCGCACTCGGCGATCCGTCGCCTGCAATGCTCGTCCCTCGCATTGCTGCTCCTCGACGCCGATGCTGCACACCAAGGTGTCGAGCCGCTCGTCGTCCCTCCTCGCTCCCGAGTTGCCTGGTGCTGGCGCCGTGTCGACGGTGGACTCACTCGCTCGGCCGCAAAGGCCTTTGGCCTGCAGGGCACCACCCAACAGCCGGGCGCCGCTATGCGTACAGCATCGAGGCCCAAGGAGCGGCGGCCGTACCGCGGCCCCTGAACTGGCGGCCCGTATGGCCGCCGGCGACGACGCCGAGAGTGCGACTGAAAGGACGCCGAGAGTGCGACGAGAAGCTAGCGGGGGCGTAGGCCGGTGACGGGGTCCATGAATCTGCTGCGCATCAGGAACACGGCACCGATCGCGGTGGCGGCGACGACGAGGTACATGCCCTCGTAGTCGATGGCGTCGGCGACCAGCCCGAGCACGAACGCTCCACCGCTGTTGGCGAGATCGCCAAAGGTGGCGACCGTGGCGACGACACGAGAACGGTCGGTCGGCGTCGCCGAGTCGACGGCGATCAACATCAGGAGCGGCACGTTCCAGGCCATACCGACCGCGATGACGAACGACGCCACATACAGCTGCGGTACGCCGGATGCGGTCGCGAGCAGCACCGCACCGATCGCGACAGTGGTGTGCGCGACCATGGCCAGCTTGCGGCGATCGACGCGGTCGATCACCCGAGCGCCGGCCGCACGCAACACCAACGTGGTCCCCGAGTAGGTGAGCAGCAGCCATCGCGCTTCTTCGATGCCGAACTGTTCGGCGTACGGCTGAATGAAGGCGTTGAACCCCATGA
>CBESNZ010000340.1:0-3565 GCA_965531045.1 uncultured Acidimicrobiales bacterium | reverse complement strand
TTGCTCGACGTGTTGACCAGGCGGTCGTCATCGTTGGCGGAGCTCGCGGCAGAAGCCATGACCCGATTGCCCCAGACCCTGATCAATGTTCGAGTGTCGACCATGCCCGACGACCCCACCGAGCAAATGGCGTCGGCCGTTGCCGCGGCGGAAGCCGAGTTGGGAAAGACCGGGCGAGTGCTGTTGCGCAAGTCCGGAACCGAACCCCTCGTTCGGGTGATGGCCGAAGCCGCCGATGCGGCGACGGCCGAACGCGTCGCTGGTTCGTTGGCGGCCCTCGCCCAAGAACTGTTCTGACAGCAGCGACGCCTTCAGGACGAGTGCACATTCACCGATAGGGGTGCCCAGGGCAGCGCGGCTTCGGCTCGTACACTGGCGCAGCCCTATTTCTTTCGGAGGATCCCATGTGCGGCATTATCGCGGTGATTCGGCGACCGGCCACTCGGCCGATCCCGAGCCCCGCCGAGATCATCGATCTGATCGACGCCGCATCCGGGGCACTCGACCACGCCGGCGACCTCGCACGTGCGTTGGGCGAGACCGCTGAACTCCTGGAGCAGGCCAACGCGGTGTTGCTCGGCGTGCCCGGCTTGCAGTGCTTGCTGAGCGATGCGTCCATGGTGTCGTCGATCAGCGCGTCGGTCGCGTCGATAGAAGAGCGCATCAACGAGATCGAACGGCGCCTCGACGCCGAGGGCGCCCAGTCTCTGGAGGCCACCAATGCCGCCCTCGTTCGCCTCAGGGACGCGGCATGGAGCATCGTGCGCGACCGGGTGCGTACCGCTCGGGAGGTGGCGACCTTTGCCGGCGTCGATGCCGGACCGGCTGCGCTCGGGACGTACCTGTCCGTGCAGCAGGCGTTGTCGGCAATAGACCGGCTCGAGGTTCGCGGCCGCGACTCCGCGGGCTTGCACCTCATGGTGCACAACCACGCGCTTGATCTCGACGACGCCGGCGTGCAGGCGGCGATTGGCAACCGGTCCACCGACCCGCTCTTTCGGATGCGGTCTGTGCGACTGGGCGAGAACGAGTCCCTGTCGTTCGTCTACAAAGCCGCGGCCGAAATCGGAGAATTGGGCGACAACACGGCGGCACTTCGCGCAGCGATTCAGGACGACGACCTCCTGCGGCGGGCGCTCGATAATGACGCAGCCGAAACGGTGGTTCTCGGCCATACTCGCTGGGCCAGCGTGGGTATCGTTTCCGAACCCAATACCCATCCGCTCAACTCCGATCAGACCTCTGATGAGGTGCAGCCGTATTGCGTCGCGGTGCTCAACGGCGACGTCGACAACTTCGCCGATCTCATCGCAGCCGAGGGTCTGATGATCGCACCCGAGATCACGACGGACGCCAAAGTGATTCCGGCATTGATGGCCACGCACCTCCGTGGCGGCCACGACGTCACCGAGTCGTTCCGGCGCAGCGTTGCGGCGATGGAGGGCTCGGTAGCGATTGGCGCATGCTCGGCTCTGGCCCCGGGCCGCGTGCAACTCGCGCTGCGCGGCAGCGGCCAAGGCGTCTTCATCGGCTTGGCCGACGATGCCTTCGTCGTTGCGAGCGAACCCTACGGCGTCGTCGAAATGACGTCGAAGTTCATCCGCCTCGATGGCGAGACGCCAGGCAACCCCGAGAATCCCAACGCCAGTCGCGGTCAGCTGATCGACCTCGAGTCCGCTCGGGCCGGCGAGCTGTCCGGCATTCTCCGCAAAGCCTACGACGGCACGCCCCTACCGGTATCCGAGGCCGATGTGGTCACGGCGCAAATCACGACGCGCGACATCGATCGCGGCGATGCCCCGCACTACCTCCTGAAGGAAATCACCGAGGCGCCCATATCGTTTCGCAAGACGCTTCGTGGTCATCTCATCGATACCGACGGGGTGTTGTCGGTCAGGCTCGGCCCCGACACGATTCCGGCTGAGGTCGCCGCTCGATTGACCGCCGGGACGATCACCGAAATTCTGGTGATCGGTCAAGGAACCGCCGCAGTCGCCGGAGCCAGTCTGTCCGCAGCGCTTCGCGAGGAACTCGCCGATACCACGATGCGCGTCGATGCGATGCCGGCCACAGAGGTCTCAGGTTTCAACATGCGGACGGACATGAGCAATACGCTTGCGGTCGCCATCAGCCAGTCGGGCACCACCACCGACACCAATCGTACGGTCGACTTGTTGCGCAGCCGGGGCGCCGCGGTCATCGCCATCGTCAACCGCCGGAACAGCGATCTCACCGACAAGGCCGACGGCGTGTTGTACACATCAGACGGCCGTGACGTCGAGATGAGCGTTGCGTCCACGAAGGCGTTCTATTCGCAGATCGCCGCCGGTCTGCTGTTGGCGATCGCCATCACCGAGCTGGTGAAGCCCGACTCGCACACGTCGCACCAAAAGCTGCTGGCCGGTATTCGCGAGATGCCCGACGCAATGGAGGCAACGCTCGAACGTCGCAGCGACATCGCCCGCATCGCGGGTGAACACGCACCGAGCCGCCGCTACTGGGCGGTGGTCGGCAACGGCTCCAATCACATTGCCGCACGCGAGCTTCGAATCAAGCTCAGCGAGCTCTGCTACAAGTCGATCGCCGTCGACTACACCGAGGACAAAAAACACATCGACCTGTCGGCCGAGCCGATGATCTTGGTCTGCGCGGCGGGATTGACCGGTTCCACCGCTGACGACGTGGCAAAGGAGGTCGCCATCTACAAGGCGCACAAAGCGGCGCCGTTGGTGATTGCCACCGAAGGCGAAGCCCGGTTCTCGGCGGCACTCGACGCGGTGATGGTGCCCGCCGTGCATCCCCGCCTGGCGTTCATCTTGTCCACCGTGGTCGGCCATCTGTTCGGCTACGAGGCAGCACGGGCCATCGATGGTCTTGCGCAACCGCTGCGCGAGATCCGTGCCCAGATCGAGCAGGCGGCCTCCGAGTCTTTTCGGTCGGTGCAGGCCGACTCCGTGCTGGCAGAACTCCGCCCGGTCATGCGGAGCGAGGCGACCCGCTATTTCGCCGGTCTTCGCGACGGCTCGTACAACGGCGTGCTCGAGGCGAGCACGGCGGTGCGACTCTCGTCGCAGCTGCGCTTCGCCCTCGGGACGTTGCCGCTCGACGCGTACCAGGTCGAGTTCGGCAAGGTGGGTACGCCGAGCGTCGTTCTCGAAGACCTGTTGCTTGGGCTCACGATCGCGATCGACGAGCTCACGCGGCCGATCGACGCGATCAAGCACCAGGCCAAAACGGTCACGGTCGGGATTTCTCGCTCCGACGAAACGTTGCTCCAAGCTGGCCTGGCTGCTGCGGTCATCGAGGCCGGCGCCCCGCGCGACCAGCTCACGTACCGGTCGCTTCGGGCCCTGGCCGATCTCGATCCCGCCGTGGCCGAAATCATCGGCTATACCCGCTACCGGGTCCAGGGCGACGCTCACGACGCCACGGCAGTGGTCATCGACCAAGGCGGTATGGCCCGCAACATTCCCACGCGGACCGAGCGCGAGCCCACCCTCCGGGGAACCAAGCGGCGCGTCGCAACCGAACAGCGACTGCTGGTCACGGTTGGCGCGTCCGACAA
>CBESNZ010000339.1:0-3574 GCA_965531045.1 uncultured Acidimicrobiales bacterium | reverse complement strand
CGGGCGCCGGCAGCCATGGCGGCAAGCCGGTCGGGGTCGCTGGCAAGCGCGTCGACCAGCGCGACGACACGCGGTCCGGTCATCTGTTCGTCGGGGACGAGAACCGCCGCGCCTTCGTCGACGAGGCCCTTGGCGTTCATGGTCTGGTGGTCACCGGGCGCACCGGGTAGCGGCACCAGGAGCGACGGCGAACCCGTCACGGCGAGTTCGGCGACGGTGGTCGCGCCGGAGCGACACACCACCAAGTCGGCGGCCGCATAGACGGCTGGCATGTTGTCCTCGTATTCCACGATCTGGTAGTTCAGCGGGTCGCCCGGCTGCACCGGCGACCGGTCGACGACCGACGCAAAGTCGCGTTTGCCGACGATGTGACGAATACTCAAATCGTCCCGGCCCCGCCATTGTTCGGCTGCCTCGAGTATTGCCTCGTTGATGCGTCGGGCCCCGAGAGACCCGCCGAACACCGCCACGACGAAGCGGTTGGCGTCCAGGTCGAGCGCGGCCCGTGCCTCCAGTCGGCCGTCGACACGGTCGACGGCGCGCACAGCCGGCCGTACCGGGTTGCCGGTCCAGATCGCGTTGGGCAAGTCGACGTTCGGAAACGATGTTGCGCAGACCTTCGCAAAGCGGCCGATGAGTCGATTCGCAAGACCAGGCACCGCGTTCTGTTCGGCCACGACGATGGGCACTCGCAGCAACGCCGCCCACAGCGCACAGGGCACGCTCGCGTAGCCGCCGAGCGAAACGACGACCGCTGGACGATCCCGCCGCATCAGGGTCAACGCCTTGCCAAAGGCTCGAAGCAAGCCGAGCACGGCGCCGATATTGGCAACCGTCAGCTTGCGAGCAATGCCGCGTCCGGGCAGCACCTCGAGATCGAATCCGGCATCCGGTACCAGCGTGGTTTCGATTCCGCGTTCGGACCCGACGTACAACACGCGATCACGGTCGACTCCGGCATCGACCAACGCCGATGCAATATCGAGACCGGGCAGGACATGGCCTGCGGTTCCACCACCGGAGATGAAGACCCACCGGCCCCCGTCAGCACGGGCAGAGGTCGCGTTCACTTTGCCGTCCGCGCGATATTGAGCAAGACCCCGAAGGCCACGGCCATCACCACCAACGACGACCCACCGGCGGACAGGAACGGCAGGGTCACACCGGTGATCGGCAAGGCTCGGACGACCACCCCGATGTTGAGAAACGCCTGGCCCACGATCCATACCGTGATGCCGATGGCGAGCAGCGCACCCAACGGATTCGATTCCCGAACCCGGTGGGCAAGCCCGAATCCCAAGACGCCGACCAGGACGAACGCCAAGAGCACCGTCAGCGCCCCTATGAAGCCGAGTTCCTCGCCGATGACGGCATAGATGAAATCGGATTCCGCCTCCGGCAAGAAGCCCCATTTGCCACGACTGGCCCCGAGACCGACGCCACGAATGCCTCCGTTGGCCATCGAAACGCCTGACTGCACGGCCTGCCAGCCTTCGTTGAGCGGGTCTTCCCACGGGTTCCGGAACGCGAGCAACCGGCGTCGCCGGTAGGGAGCGGCGAAGGCGAGCCCCAGGCCGATACTCATCACGACGCCGAGAATCGCAGCCATGTGGCGCGGTGCCGCACCGGCGACGAACATCATCACCAGCACGATGCCGGCGCCGAGGATCGCGGTGCCGAGATCCGGTTCGATGAGCAAGAGTCCGCTCACCGAAGCGGTGGCGATGAGGATCGGAATGACCGTCGCGTGGAGGTCGGTGACCTGACGGTGTTTGCGGGTGAGCATGTCGGCGGCCCACACGATCAGCGCGAGCTTGGCGAATTCCGAAGGCTGGAACGTAAACCCGCCAACCGCGATCCACCGGCTGGAACCATTCAGGGAGAGCCCCACACCTGGGACCTTCACCAAAGCCAGCAGGATCAGCGATCCGATGATGATCGAGCGGGAGAGCACCGGAAGCCACACGCGGTGATCGACCAGCGACACCGCGAGCGCGGCGACGAGCCCGACCAGCAGCCAGATCCCTTGATCGATGAAGGTGCTCCAAGGGCTACCGCCTCCGACCGCGTCCGACGAGGTGGCCGACAACACCATCACCAAACCCAGAAGGCTGAGGCTGAGCGCGGTGAGCGCAAGACTCCAGAAGAGCGCCGTGGTTTCCGTTTGCAGCCAAGCGACCCGCTTTCCACGGGCGGCCTGGCGGACCGGACGAGCCGTTGGATGGCGTCGCCGAGCGTCGCCGGCTCCGGGTTTACCTCCGGCAACTGCGGTCACGATAGTTCTCCCTCTTGCAGCGTTAACACGAGTTGCATGAAGTCACGCCCTCGTTCGCCGTAGTTCTTGTACCAGTCGAACGACGTGCAACCAGGCGACAGCAGCACCGTGGCGCCGCTCGCCCCGTGGCGAATCTGGGTTTGGGCCGCGTCGGTCGCGAGCGCGACGGCCTCGGCCATGGACGCTGCTCGATCGACGGTGCAGATCGGCTCGAAGACCGCCGCCAGTTCATCGCTGGCGTCGCCCGTCGCCACGACGTGCCCGATATGCGGTGCGAGCCCGGCCAGCACGTCGAGGCCAAGGCCTTTGTTCCTGCCGCCGGCAATCAGTACCACATCGTTGAACCCCCGCACCGCGGCCGCAACCGCGTGGGGCGTGGTGGCCTTCGAGTCGTTGAAGTAGTCGACGCCGCCGACGTTCGCGACGAACTGCACCCGATGGTCCAGCCCGACCCACGTGCGGAGCACGCCGCGGACAGCCTCGATCGTGGCACCGGCCTCGAGCGCCGTTGCGGCGGCAGCGAGCCCGTTCGCGATGTCGTGGGGAAGCTGCCGTTGCAATTCGTCGGCGCACAAGAGCTCGGACGCGGGGCCGACGAGTTTGCGACCGTCGAACCAGTAGTCGGCGGCGCCCTCCATCGAGAAGGTGACGCAACGCGACCCAGCCGGACGGTTCCGCATGACGACGGGATCGTCGGCATTGAGGATCGCGACGCCATCCGGGGGGAGGTCGGCAAAGATCTTGGCCTTCGCCGCCTCGTATGCATCGAGACTCTCGTGGACATCGAGATGGTCAGGACCCCAGTTGAGCCACGTCGCGACGGCCGGAGCGAAGGCGACGCTGCGCCCGAGGCGAAAGGATGAGGCCTCGACGACGAACACCTCGGTGGTGGCGTCTTCGATCGCAGCGACGAGCGGGAGATCGTTGTTGCCGGCATCGACCGCAGAAACACCCGAGTTCAACAACATCTGCAAGACCATCGTGGTAACGGTGGTCTTGCCGTCGGTACCGGTGATCGCGACCATCGGGCGGTGGTCCCAGAGTTGCGCGAGATCGAACTCGCTGCCGATCGTGACCCCTGCGGTAGCCGCAGCGGCGAACACCGGGTGATGATCGGGAACGCCCGGCGACGGGACGACCAGGGTGGAGGACGCGACGGCGGTGGCGAGTTCGTCCGGGGAGGGCTGTGCGAGAAGCGCAATACCCGCCTCGGACCCACCCAGCTCGGCGATCAGGTCGCGATGCTCATGGGTCGGACGGTCTTCCACGACGACAACCGCCCCGCCATGAGCGAGCACG
>CBESNZ010000338.1:0-3605 GCA_965531045.1 uncultured Acidimicrobiales bacterium | reverse complement strand
TTGTTCGTGGTGCGGTGATCGAACCTGGCGCCGACTTCAGCCTCAACAACTACGTGGGCAAGCGCACCCGCGAGCGTGGCTTCGTCCCGGCCGGAGCGATCGCCAGTGGCATCGTCGAAGATCAGGTCGGGGGCGGCGTCAGCCAGTTCGCCACCACCGCGTTCAACGCTGCGTTCTTCGCCGGCCTGGAGATTCCGGAATACCAGAGCCACTCGCTGTACTTCAGTCGCTACCCGAGAGGGCGCGAAGCAACGGTCTCGTGGCCAAAACCCGACCTCGTGATCCACAATCAGACGCCGTACGGCGTCCTCATCTGGACCAGCTACACCGATACCTCGATCACCGTCACCATGTACTCGACCAAGCACATGACCGTCGAAGACATCGGCCGCACCGAAACCGCACAACGGTCATGCACCCGAGTGACCACCACTCGCCAACGAACCTACGACGACGGCACCCAAGATCTCGATACCTTCTTCGGCTTGTACCGGCCAGGCGAAGGCTTCGACTGCAACGGGAACTCCACGGCGCCAACGACCGCGCCGCCCCCGACGACCGAGCCGGAGACACCGGAATCGAGCGAGACCACCGTCGAGCCAACCCCAACGACTCCCCCACCACCAACCACCCCGGTCACCACGGCACCACCGGCCGAAACCACGACAACCGCCACCCCGTAGCGACCATCTGTCGTGCCCCGTACCGACCTACCCTGCACCGAGTGAGCACGCTTCCCGACAACGCCCCGGCGGAGACCGCCGGCCCACAGGATCCGGGTCGTCTCCCGAGTCGTGTCGACATGTTGATCATCGGTGGTGGTCCAGCAGGGAGCGCCGCTGCGATCGAGGCGACTCGAGCGGGCCTCGACACCGTCGTGATCGACAAGGCGGTCTTTCCTCGGGAGAAATGTTGCGGCGATGGTTTGACCGCCAGCGCCTTGCGACACCTCGAAGCGCTTGGTCTCGACCCTTCCGACATTCCCAGCTGGCAGCCGATCGATGACGTTCGCGTCGTTTCCCCAACCGGGCGGCAGATGGTCCTCCCGCTGCCACAGGGGTTTGGCACCTTCGCCGTCGTTGCTCGCCGTTCCGAGCTCGACCATGCGTTGCTCCGATTGGCCGACCGATCCGGAGCTCGGGTCCACGAAGGCGTCGAGCTGACCGGCCTGCGTCAAGATGATGCCGGCGTCACCGCCAGCACCACCCACGGCGAGATCAGGGCAACAAGCGTGATCGCGGCCGACGGCATGTGGTCCCCCACTCGCAAACTCCTCGGGCTCGGACCAAACAGCTACCGCGGTGAGTGGCATGCGTTCCGACAGTACGTGCGCAATGTCGCACCGAGCGCCAGGCGCGAGCTCATCGTGTGGTTCGATGCGGATCTGCTCCCGGGATACATCTGGTCGTTCCCCCTCGCCGACGGCTCGGCGAACATCGGGTTCGGCATCCAACGGGGCCGCAACCATCGCATCCAGGAAATGAAGAAACTCTGGGTCGACATTCTCGAGCGGCCGCACATCGCTGCGGTCCTCGGCCCCGATGCCGAGCCCGAGGGGCCGCACAAGGCCTGGCCCATCCCCGCTCGGCTCGGCGACCTGCCGATGACCGCCGGCCGAGTCTTCTTCGTTGGCGACGCGGTCGCAGCAACCGACCCGATGACCGGCGAAGGGATCGGCCAGGCGATCGAGACCGGCCGCCAGGCGGCGCAGCGCATCGCCGCGTTCGGGCCTGCCGACATCGCCGGCGCGGCCGGCGACTACGAGCACGTCCTTCGCACCGGCATGGTCAAAGATCATCGTCTGGCCGCCACGCTGTCGAACCTCCTCGCCAACGAACGGTGGGCGTCGTGGAGCGTGGCCATCGCCGACACCAACGGCTGGACGAGGCGCAACTTCGCCCGATGGCTGTTCGAGGACTACCCGCGTGCGGTACTGGGCACGCCCAAGCGGTGGGAGCGCGGTATCTTCGACCAGCCGGGGGCATACCCCGAACCTCAGCGCCTGCCAAGCCGTTGAGGCGGCCGTTGCCTCCGCCGATCACGTGCGTTCGGTCCGCACTCGATAGAGGACCTACACTCACGGTGTGACCACAACCACGCCGAACGACGCCACCTCGAAGGACTCCACCTCGAACGACGCCACCTTGCCGAATGCATCTGGCGGGTGGACCTACGCCGACATCTGGGAGACGGTGGCCACCTGCATTCCCGACGCGCCCGCGCTGTTGCACGGCGACCGTGTGGTGAGCTGGGCCGAGTTCGACGCCCGCGCCGATGGTTTGGCACGCTTCCTCCTCGATGCCGGCTGTCAGCACCAAGACAAGGTGGCGTTCTACCTTCACAACCGGCCCGAGTACTGCGAGACCTTTGCCGCATGCTCGAAGGCGGCGTTGGTGCATGTCAACACCAACTACCGTTACGCCGACGACGAACTGGTCTACATCTGGGACAACGCCGACGCCGTCGCCGCCGTCTTCGAAGATACGTTCACCGAGACGGTGGAGCGCATCCGCCCTCGGGTACCCGCCATCACCACCTGGCTGTGGGTCGGCGACGACCCTTCGGCTTGTCCCGACTGGGCCACGCCGTATGAAACGGCTGCCGCCACGCCAAACGACGGTCGGGTCCACGGCCCGTGGGGTCGCAGCGGTGATCAACTGGTCTTGCTCTACACCGGCGGCACGACCGGCATGCCCAAGGGCGTGATGTGGCGCGAAGACGATCTCTTCGGCGTCAACGACACGCCCAACGGCAAGCCGCTGCCGACGGTGCCCGATCTCGATGACGACGGCTTCTCGGCTGCGGTTCGAGCACGTACCACCAAGCCGGGGCCGATCAGCTTGCCTGCCTGCCCGTTGATGCACGGCACCGGCCTGTTCAACGCCCTCAACACCCTGGGTCTCGGCGGGGCGATCGTGACGCTCGAGGGTTTCAAGTTCTCCGTCGAGGAAATGCTCGACGTGATCCAACGCCACGGGGTCAAGAGCATCTTCATCGTCGGCGATGCGTTCGCCAAACCGATCCTGGCCGCGCTGCGAGCCGAGCCCGACCGTTGGGACATCTCGAGTCTGCGGGTCATCATCTCCTCCGGCGTCATGTTCTCTCAGGAGTCCAAGACCGGGCTCTCGGCCTTCAACCAGCGCATGGTGCTCGTCGATGCCTTCGGCTCCTCCGAAGCGATCGGTATGGCGAAGTCGGTGTCGTCGGGAACCACGGCGTCGACCACCGCCACGTTCGAACTGAGCCCCGATTCGGTGGTCATCACCGACGACGGCCGCATCCTCGAGGCAGGCTCCGAGGAGATCGGCAAGGTGGCACTCAGCGCACGGACACCCATCGGCTATTACAAGGATCCCGAGAAATCCCAAGCAACGTTCCCAACGATCAACGGTCGTCGCTATTCGATCCCCGGCGACTTCGCAACCGTGGCCGCCGATGGCTCCATCACGCTGCTCGGGCGGGGATCGGTGTGCATCAACACCGGTGGCGAGAAGGTCTTCCCCGAAGAGGTCGAGGAGGCGCTCAAGCAACACCGCCACATCCACGACGCCATTGCGGTCGGCGTTCCCGATGATCGTTTCGGCCAAGCAGTCAACGCGGTTGTC
>CBESNZ010000337.1:0-3614 GCA_965531045.1 uncultured Acidimicrobiales bacterium | reverse complement strand
CGCGGCAGCCTGCCCGGTGGCTCCGAAACCACAGATGAGGTGATGGTTCTTCACGCGTCTTCTCCATCTTCGTGTACTGAGTATTTCGCGGGTCTGATCGGTGAGTACTTCCACCGTGGTGCCGACCACCAGGATCAGGAACACGATGCGGGCCGGCGTGATCAACACGATCGTGGCCAGGCGGGCGCTGTCGCTCACCGCTGTGATGTCCCCGTAACCGGTGGTCGTGACCGTGACCGATGCGTAGTACAGCGCGTCGAGGAATGTGATCGGGGTGCCGGCCACATCGACGTACCCGGCGCGGCCAATGCGCACGACGAGGGCGACGAACACCACCAACGTCAAGGCGAAACCGAGGCGTCGCAAGATGGCCGGCAGCGGCGCCCGTTCCGGGCGTGGCACCCGTATCAGGTCGTCGTCAGCCATTCACAACCTTACGCACGACCCGTGCCATCGGCGCGCGATGCTTCGGGACCGAGGGGCCCAAGGACCGACCGCCTGCGGCGACGCGCTGCGCTATCGCGGTTCGCGCGGCAAGCCGAGAACTCGTTCGCCCAGGATGTTGCGCATGATGTTCGATGTGCCGCCCATGATCGTGTAGCCGGGGGCGTAGAGGATGCCGTGGGTGACGTCGTCGAACGCCAACGCATCCATTCCCAGCACGCGGGCGACGAACTGCGCCACCCGCTGCTCGTGTTCGGTGCAGTAGCACTTGGTGGCAGCGCTGAAGCCCTCGGGAGCCTGTCGCAGCACCTCGCGATAGACCAGCAGCCGGCCGATGCGGTAGCCCGACTCGAGCTTGGCGATCTCCTGTCGAATCAGCGGATCGGTGCGGTCGGCCCGTTCGAGTGCGATGTCGTACAACGCCCGATTCGACACGAGGCGGTCGATGCCGCCGCGCTCGTGTTGCAGCTGCACCATCGTCTGCTTGAAGGCATCGCCCTCGACGCCCACCAGGTTCTCGGCCGGCACGCGGACGTCGGTGAAGTAGACCTCGCAGAAGTGCTGGTTGGTGGTCATGTCCATGATCGGCCGAACCTCGATGCCAGGCAGGTTCATCGGCACGATGATTTCGGATATGCCCTTGTGCGGTGGGCCGTCGCTCGAGGTTCGACAGATGAGGTAGCAGTAGTCGGCGACGTCGCCGAAGCTGGTCCAGATCTTCTGTCCGTTGATGACGAAGTCGTCGCCATCGCGCACCGCCGAACAGCTGAGCGAGGCCAGGTCCGATCCGGAGTCGGGTTCGCTCATCCCGATACACCAGGTGGTTTCGCCCGCCAACATCTTGGGCAGGTATTCGGCCTGCTGGTCAGCGGTGCCATAGGCGATGAGGGTCGGCCCCATCTGCCGGTCGGCAAACCACATCGCCGCGATCGGTGCCCCGGCCGCGATCATCTCTTCGGCCACGATCACCCGCTCGATCGGCGGCCGCGCTCTCCCACCGTGTTCCTTCGGCCAGCCCATGCCGATCCAACCCTCGGCGGCCATCACCTGGGCGAACGCCTTGGAGAAGCCGTTGATCCAGCTGTCGTTGTGCCGCCCGTACGTGGTCACGCCTTCGTCAGCCACCGTCCGGGCGCGGACCTGCAGGGCTTGGAGGTCGGGGTCGAGCAAGAAGTCCATCGTCACCATTCGTAGTTGGTTCCGAGTCCGCCTGCGCAGCCGGACCGCCGCTTCAAACGAGCACCTTGCGGGTGTCGTCGGCACGGGTGTCGTCCTATGCTGTGGCGCGTATGACCGTCGGATTGCTGATCACCTCCCTCACCTTGGGGCTACGTCACGGCATCGACTGGGACCACATCGCCGCCATCGCCGACCTCAGCGGGTCGGCCGAAAATCGCCGCCACGGGTTCGTGCTGTCATTCCTGTACGCCCTCGGCCACGCGGTCGTCGTGTTCGCGTTGGGCTGCGTGGCCATCCTGTTCGGTGCCGCGATACCCGACAGCCTCGATACCTGGATGGGCCGCATCGTCGGCGCAACCCTCGTCGGACTTGGCGTCTGGGTTTTGGTCGAGCTCGGACGCAAGGGACGGAACTTCCGGCTGCGGAGCCGCTGGATGCTGGTCATCGACGGCACGTTCGCCGGACTGCGGCGGGTGCGAAACACGGCCACAGGGCGCCACATCACGGTCGAGCACCAGCACGACCACGACCACGACCAGTCGTGTGAGGATGCCTCGCATGGTGCGCCGGGGGCGCACGACCATGCGCACGTCTCCGCCGGGGCCGAGCTCCCGGCCGAGGTTGAGCTTTCGGTGGATGCAGAGATGACGGTGGCCGAACCGGTCGGCGTCGGCGGATTCCGCGGTCGGGTCGCTGCGCTGCGTCGACATCAGCACACCCACCCCCACGCCCACGACCTCGCCCTTCCCGATACGCCCGACGCCCGCTACGGACATGGCACCGCGACGGGCATCGGCATGCTGCACGGTGTCGGCGTCGAGAGCCCCACGCAGATTGCGGTCTTCGTCGCATCGACGTCGATCGGCGGCAAGGGCCTCGGGCTGGTCCTGCTGCTGGGCTGGGTGGTCGGTCTCGTCATCGCGAACTCGGGGCTTGCCCTGTTGGCGGGCGCCGGCTTGCTGAAACCCGACCGCAACTTCGCCATCTACGCGACGCTGGCCGTCGTCGTCGCGGTCTTGAGTATCGCCATGGGCACGCTGTTCTTGTTCGACCTCGACGTGTTGCCTGCGATCGAACTCTGACCCGTCGCTCGACCATGAATCGCTCGGGTTCGCAAACTATTGTCCTGTCCACTGTCAATATCTTCGCGACCACCGTAGGAATCCATGAAACTGTCGATGACGCTCAACTACTCGGGCGATCCGCGCCAGGCCGCAGACGAGGCCCGCGACCTGGAACGGGCCGGCATCGACGTTGGGTGGGTGGCCGAGCTCTACAGCTTCGACGCCGTCAGCATCCTCGGCTACCTCGCAGCGAAGACCGAGACCATGGAACTCGGTTCGGCGATCCTGCCCATCTACTCCCGGACCCCAACCCTCACCGCAATGACCGCAGCGGGCCTCGACGCCGTATCGGATGGTCGCTTCATCCTGGGCATCGGCGCCTCCGGCCCGCAGGTGATCGAGGGCTGGCACGGCGTGCCGTACGACAAGCCGATCGGCCGTCAACGTGAGCTCATCGAGATTTGCCGCAAGGTGTGGCGACGCGAAGTCCTTGTGCACGATGGCCCGAACTATCACCTGCCACTGCCCGAAGACCAGGGCACGGGCCTGGGCAAGCCGCTCAAGCTGATCAATCACCCCAAGCGCGCCGACATCCCGGTGTACATCGCCTCGCTCGGTCCCAAGAACGTCGAGGTGACCGCCGAGGTGGCCGACGGCTGGATTCCGGTGTTCTTCCATCCCGACAAGGCCCACGATGTCTGGGGCGGCGCATTGGCCGCCGGCATGGCCAAACGCGATGCGGCACTCGGTCCGATGGAGATCGTGGCGGGCGGCACGGTCGCCATTTGCGACGAGGATCGGGCCAAAGAGATCCGAGACCAGGGTCGCTTCATGGCCGCACTGTATGTGGGCGGCATGGGCGCCAAGGGCAAGAACTTCTACAACAACATCTTCCAGAAGTACGGCTACGAGGAAGAGGCCGAGAAG
>CBESNZ010000336.1:0-3638 GCA_965531045.1 uncultured Acidimicrobiales bacterium | reverse complement strand
CCGGCGGGCTGACGCCCGTCGCGGCTGCCGCTGCGACGGATCGCCGAGTGCGCCAAAGAAAAACCGCGGCGTCCGTGGCCCCTCCACACGAAACCGTCGATCGCCGGAAACTCGCGGTGCCCTGCGGGCCAAAGGCATGACACCCAACCCGTGCGACGTCACAAACCTCGGCGCCAGCACCCGGTGGAACCGAGGCGATGAGGGACGAATCGCCGGTTCGGCGCTTGCGTCAGCATCGAGGCCCGAGGCTCGGCGGCAGGACAACAAACTCTGGCTTCCGCACGGCTAGCCGCCGTGCCGAAGCCGAGAGTGCGTCAGAGAGTCAGACCTGCGTGTCGCAGTAGTAGGTCCATTCGCCGCCGAACTTGGAGCGGAGGATCGGCGTGCGGGAGCGGGGGCTCAGCTCTCCGGCCTTGCCGTAGACCAGCAGGTGATCTTGGTATTCACCGGGTTCGCCGAAGGCATCGACGAACGTTCCGCCTTCGAGCGTCGTTCCGCGGTACTTGATGGCGTCGTGCACGGTCTCGACCAGTGCTCGATAGAGCCGTCGAATTTCCTGCGTCGACAACGTGTCGCTCACCCGGTCATAGCGCAGGCCCGCCGTGAACAGGATCTCGTCGGCGTACATCGAGCCGATGCCCGACACGAACGTGTCGTCGATGAGCAGCGTCTTGAGCTTGGTCTTCGAACGGATGAGCATCTCGCCGAATGCGGTCCAGGAAACCGGCTCGGCGATCGGGTCGAGCCCGAGTTCGGCGACCTCGGGATAGGTCTCGTCGAACTCCTCAACCGGAATCACGTTGAGGTCGCCGGTTCCCTCCGCGTCGATGATGCGCAATCCACCGTGTTGCGTGAAGGTGATGGTGACCTCGGTGCCGTCGATCGCCGCCGCGCGATTGGTGGCCCGCACGAGGCTGGTGTGATCGCCCACGGTCACGACCAACAGCTCTTCGCCTAGATCGAAGATGAGCAGGCGGCCCTTGCGGGTGACGCCGTTGACCTTGACGCCATCGAGCTTCTGCTGAAACGACTTCCGGTTGTTGTATCGACCGAGCAGCGCCATGCTCTCGGCCTCGACCGATTTCACCTTCTTACCGGTGCACTCTCGGTCGAGGTCACGACGAAGTACTTCGACTTCGGGGAGTTCACGCATGTTGGTCCTCCGACGGGGCGGTTGCACCCCGTGGTGCGTCGATCGTGTCGAACGCAATTGCAGCCGCGGCTTGCTCGGCTTGTTTTTTGGATGTGCCGGACCCCTGCCCGCGGCGCTGATCGCCGATGACAACGGTGGCGTGGAAACGCTTGTCGTGGTCGGGCCCTTCGGCCGCCACGTCGTAGCGCGGTGGGCCGAAGCCCAGTTGTGCGGCCCGTTCTTGCAGCCGAGTCTTGAAGTCGCTTGCGCCGGGCCCTGCGGCCTCGGTGGCGACGAGGAGTTGTCCCAATGCGTCGACGACGAGACGTCGAGCTGGTTCGAAGCCACCGTCGAGGTACACGGCGCCGATCACGGCCTCCATGGCATCGGCCAGGATCGACGGCTTGGATCGTCCACCCGAGGCGTCTTCGCCCCGACCGAGCAGCATCGCCGCGCCGATATCGAGGGTGGCGGCAGCCTCGGCGAGCGCATTGCCGTTGACCACGCCGGCCCGAACCTTGGCCAGTTCGCCCTCGGGTTGGTCGGGGTACCGCTCGAAGAGTTCGACGGTGATCACGAGGCCGAGGACCGAATCGCCGAGGAATTCGAGGCGCTCATTGGGCGCGTGCCCCTCATTCTCTGCACAGAACGAACGGTGGGTGACCGCGAGCTGCAGCAGAGAGAGATCGCCGAAGGTGTATCCCAATCGGCGCGAGAGGTCAGCCAGTCGTGGCTGCTGCTCGTTATCAGTCGAGTCGGCCAACGACATAATCGACGGCATCACGCACCGTCTTCAGATCCTCGAGGTCATCGTCTTCAATGCGAAAACCGACGGTTCGTTCGCCGATTTCTTCTTCGAGCGCCTCGACGAGCTCGATGAGCGCCAGTGAGTCGGCTTCAAGGTCGTCCTGAAAGGAATCGCCCTCGTTGATTTGGTCGGGCTCGATTTCGAGTATGTCGGCGAGGCGGTCGCGGACAAGGGCCAAGACGGCGGCTCGGTCGAACGGCGCCTGTTCTACATGCGTCTCTGCTGGCACGGTATTGCATTCCTCTGATCGAGTTCTTCAGCGAAACAACTCTATCGGGACAATAGTTTGTTCGCTTGTGAAAGCTTCCTCGCAAGCGAAATTGGCCGATTTTCGAGGAATCAGGGCCGAATGGCCGCCGCAATATTGGCCACGAGATCGGCTTTGACCAGCTCAGCGCCCTGAATCAGCCCGTTGACAACCGCGTCAGCCGAAGAGGAGCCATGGCCGATCAGGCACACGCCGTCGACGCCCAGCAGCATTGCAGAGCCGACCGACTCGGCATTGAAGCGTTCGTAGAGCGGCGCCATGGCGGGCATGAGCGTTTCCGCTGCAGCCTGGGCTTCGGGTGTCGAACCGAACACCTCGAGCAGGGAGTTGATGAGGGTGCCGAGCCCGCCTTCGAGCGTTTTGAGCACCACGTTGCCGGTGAATCCATCGGTGACGACCACATCGAGGTCGGGGTCCATGACGTCGCGGCCCTCGACGTTGCCGACCCATTCTGCGCCGATGGCAGCCCAATCGAGTTCGGCGAGCAGTTTGTGGGTGGCTTTGACCAGGTCGTTGCCCTTGGTGGGCTCTTCGCCGATCGAGAGCAGGCCGACCTTGGGAACCGCGGTGTTGTAGCGAGCTCGAGCGTAGATGGCACCCATCTGGGCGAACTGCACCAGCCACTCGGGGCTGCACTCGGCATTGGCGCCGGCGTCGAGCAACGTGCACGGCGTGCCGGTTGGCGTGGGGATGGGGGTAGCGATTGCAGGCCGAGCCACGCCCTTGATGCGGCCCATGCGCAGCAGTGCCGAGGCCATCGTGGCGCCGGTGTTGCCGGCGCTGAAGAATGCGGACGCGACGCCGTCGCGCACCGATTCGGCGCCGCGCACCAGCGACGAGTCCTTCATGCGCCGAACGCTCGACCCGGCTTCGGCGTCCATGGCGATCACTTCGGAGGCCGCTATGACCTCGAGACCACCGGTGTCGGGCAGGTCTTCGGGCCGACCGACCAGGATCACGGGGATGCCGTGCTCGACATTGGCCCGGATGCAGCCTTCGACAATCGTGTTGGGGGCGTGGTCGCCACCCATGGCGTCTACGGCAATTGGTAGCACGCGCTACCCCCTGGAGCTTCTAGTCGACTTCGACGGCTTGACGGCCGTGGTACCAGCCGCAGTTACCGCAGACGCGGTGCGGCAGCTTGGTGGCGCTGCAACGATCGCAGGTGCTGCGGGCGGGTACGCCGAGCTTCCAGGCCGAGGCCCGGCGACTGCGGGATTTCGCCTTCGAGGTCTTCTTCTTTGGAACGGCCATGGAGCTACCTGTGTGATCGGCTGCGCACCCTGAGCGGCGCGCACAAGAGCGTTAGCGTATCCCGGCCACCGCCGCGCGCCTACCCGACAGCCGCGAAGGCAACGATTTGTGAACCCAAAGTGACGCCTACGCGTCACTTTGGGTTCACAAATCCGGTGACGGGGTGTGGTCAGTCG
>CBESNZ010000335.1:0-3648 GCA_965531045.1 uncultured Acidimicrobiales bacterium | reverse complement strand
GGTCGCGGTGAGGGTGGTCGGGTCGCCGTAGGTCAGATCTCCCGACCATTCGACGTCGTCGACGAGATCGCGAATCTCCACCGGTGCCGTTCCGAGGACGAGCTGATTTGTCTCCGTCCCGTCGGCGGCGCCCTCCTCGTCGCCGAGGAGCGACAGCGCTCCCCATGCGCCCGCTGCTCCGACGATGAGCCCGAGAACGAGGGCCGGCCAGCGGCGTCGGAGCGCTTCATGACTGATCGCCGGGGGGTCAGCGACGAATGTTCGTGAGGTCGATTCGCTCATCAGTTCTGTTCCGGTTGGCCGACACCAGCGGTGCTGAACACCTCTTCGATGATCGGCCCGCACGTCTCGAGCGCGTCCATGACGGACGGATCTTCGGGGTCGAGACCGAGTTGCACGGCGAAGCGATCGCTGGGATCTCCGAAGCCGCCTTGGCCTTGGCCTTGACCGCGTTGGCCGGCCGCTGGTGCCTCCCCGTCAGCCGCGTCGCCGTCGGCTTGTCCGGCGGGGCCTTGGCCGAGGGTCAGATCACCCACGTCGAAGCCTTCCGCTCGGATGCAGTCGGAGAACGCGATCGCTGCGTCTTGGATTTCGGGGTTCTCAGCGAGTCCGGCGCGGTCGCGACCGCCGCCGAATGTGACGCCCTCGACCGTTCCAGAGCAGGCCTGCATTGCATCTCGAAAGCCTTGATCTCGAAAATCGAAGTTTCCGCTTTCGGTGGCACTGCGGATGTCGGGGTTGCCGTCGGCGTCAATACCGATGTCGGGAATGTCGAATCCCGCGTCGCGAATGCAGGCCGAGAGATCCAGTGCCGCCTCGTCA
Source organism: uncultured Acidimicrobiales bacterium (assembly GCA_965531045.1). Classification (GTDB taxonomy): domain Bacteria; phylum Actinomycetota; class Acidimicrobiia; order Acidimicrobiales; family SHLQ01; genus CBESNZ01. The sequence goes on along the minus strand of CBESNZ010000335.1, from coordinate 2,826 downwards.
GCGCTGACGACGCCAGCGTCCTCGCCGGTGCTGTCAGCGTCCGGTTCAGCATCTATCCCCTCCGCGGACGCGACGTCCTCGAGACTGGCGATTCCGGTGGTTGTCTCTTCGCCGCCCCCGCAGGCAGAGGCGACGAACGCGAGACCAAGGGCAATAGGCAAGCAGCGCAGAGCGCGGATGAGACGGGAGGGGACAGCTGGACAAACCAGCGAAGCTCGCCTTGGCGGCAGAGAGGGCAGGTGCGGCATGGGGGTACTCCGAAATCGCGACGTTGGTGGGATTGCTCACGCCACCGTACGAATCGGCATGTGTGGTCTCTGTATGGTCGGAACCGTCTCGGTCGACCTCAACCAAAACGACCTCGAGCTGTGCGAGCACGCGCGACAGCTCGAAGCGACGCTCTGCTGCCCCGCCATATCCAGCGGTGACACTGTCGAAGCCGGATTCCGCTACCCGCGCCTCGTCACACCGGTAGCGTCGAGTCTGTGACGCCTTCGAACGATCCCGACACGACGATTGTCGGCGCGTGCCCACTCGATTGCCCCGATGCATGTTCGTGGGTGGTCACCCTCGAAGACGGCGTGCCGGTGAAACTGCGCGGCAACGCCGACCATCCGTACACCCGCAAGGGCCTGTGCGTGAAGGTCAATCCGTACCTCGAGTACACCCGTCATCCCGATCGGCTCCTCACGCCACTCCGTCGCGTCGGGGCGAAAGGGGAGGGTCGTTTCGAACCGGTGAGCTGGGACGATGCCCTCAGCGAGATCGGCGAACGACTTCAGAGTGTCGTCGACGAGTTCGGCGGCGAAGCGATCTGGCCGTACGTCGGAACGGGGAACATGGGTTGGATCCAGGGCATCGAGAGTGGCGGTCCCCGTCTGTTCCGGGCTCTGGGCGCCAGCCGACACTGGGCGAACATCTGCTCCTCGGCTGCCTACCCCGGCTTGGAGTACACCTCCGGACGCGGTTCGTCGATGGACCCGATGGATCTGGTTCACGCCGACGTCGTGCTGCTCTGGGGTGCAAACACGGTGTCGACCAACCAACACCTGTGGCCCTTCGTCAAAGAGGCCCAGGAACGCGGGGCGAAGGTCGTCGTGGTGGATCCGATCTCGACGATCACCGCAGAACGCGCCGACCTTCACCTCGCCATCCGTCCCGGGACCGATGGGGCGCTGGCGCTCGGTCTGCTGTGCCACCTCGTGGCCTCCGGCCGGGTGGATCCGGCCGTGCACCGTGCGGTCGGCTGGGACGAGTTTCTCACCGAGGTGCTGTCCGCGTGGACCGTCCAGCGGGCGGCCGATGAGTGCGGTGTCGAACCGAGCGAAATCGAGGGGCTCGGCGACCTCATGTCGGCTGGGGGACCCACCGCGTTGCGCCTGGGCATGGGTATGCAGCGACACGCCGCTGGCGGCCAGGCCGCCCGGCTGATCTCTGTCCTGCCTCTGGTCACCGGCAACTTCGATCGCCTCGGTGGCGGGCTCTGCTACTCGACCGGCCCGCTGTATGCACTCAACGCGGATCGGCTACAGCGACCCGATCTCGCCCCCGGACCAACGCGACAGTTGGCGATGACCAGGTTGGGACAGGGTCTGCTCGACCTTGACGACCCGCCGGTCAAAGCTCTGGTGGTGATGGCCGCGAATCCGGTGGCCTCCAACCCCGATCAGAATCGAGTGCGAGCGGGCCTCGAGCGTGAGGATCTCTTCACGGTCGTGGTCGAGAATTTCCAGACCGACACGGCCGACTACGCCGACATCATCCTGCCGTCGACGATGCAGACCGAACACCTCGACATGTACGGTTCGGTCAGCCACCTGTACCTCAATTTCAACAATCCGGTCGCCGAACCCGCCGGGGAGTGTTTGTCGCATACCGAGATCTTTCGCCGACTCGCGGCGGTGATGGGTCGTACCGAGCCCGAACTGCAGGCCTCCGACATGGAGCTCGTGGCCGATGCGCTTGACACCGACCATCCGGCGATCGCCGGTATCGACATCGACGCGCTTCGGCGGACGGGTTTTGTGCGGCTCGGATTACCCGAGCCGTACTTGCCGTTTGCCGAGCGGTTCGACACGCCGTCGGGGAGGTTCGAGGTTGCGTCGTCCGTCGCCGAAGTCGACGGCCTCGGGCGATTCCCGCACTACGTCGACCCACGCGAAGCAACGCAACCCAAGCGAACCGAGAACGGTGATTCGCTGGCATTGATCGCGCACGGCAATCACTTCCTGATGAACTCGATGTTTGCCAACAGCGCCGCTCACGCCAAAGCCGGTCAGCCGGTGGTGGCGGTACACCCCGTCGATGCCGAGCGTCGCAGTCTCGTCGACGGTCAGCGAGTTCGCGTGGCCAACGATCGTGGTGAGTTCGATGCAGACGTTGCGGTCACCGATCGCACGCGGCCCGGCGTCGCCGCGATGACGAAAGGCCATTGGCCGAAGCTCTCCGGCGGATCGACCATCAACGCTACAACGCTCGAGATTGACGCCGACATGGGACGAGGCGCCATCTTCCACGACAACCAAGTGTGGATCACGCCCGCCTAGAGAGCGCGGCGTTTTCGGTGCTGCGTGCACGCCATCGGCGGAGCCGATGCAATGTGACAGCTACACGCCGTCGGGGTCGGTGAGCTGCTCGCCGTCGCGCGCGACGTAGGCGGTCCAAACCGTGCCGTTGTGGTAGCGCTGATCGAAACGGCCATGGGGATCGGGGTACCAGTCGGGCGTGTAGGCGGATGTCGACGCGGGTGCAGCAGGTGCAGGGTCGACGGCAGCAGGGTCGCCCGACGGTTCGAGAACCGTGGCATCGTCGGGAGTCGCGTCCGGC
>CBESNZ010000334.1:0-3652 GCA_965531045.1 uncultured Acidimicrobiales bacterium | reverse complement strand
AAAGCGCGCGGTCTCCGATACCGCGCGTCGTTTCTCGGCCCGGGGGCCTCGTCACTTCCGGAGTATTTTGCTGCGCAAAATACGTCCCCTACCGGGTTATCGGTGGTCCGTCAGCATGGTTGCTTCGTTTCTCGGCGCTGGAGCGCCTCGTAGAGCGCGCGGTCTCCGATACCGCGCGTCGTTGTGCAGCGCTGTTTGTATTTGGATCGAGCGCTGCCGGTGGGGGATGTTTTCGCGCCAGCGAAAACTCCAAGATGGCCGAGGCCCCCAGGGCCGAGGACATCAGGAGACGGTGAACTCGATGCGGCGGTTCTGCTCGCGACCCTCTTCGGTCTCATTGGATGCGATCGGGTTTTCTTGACCCTTGCCGACCGGCGAAAGCAGGGTGCCGTCGACACTTTGCGTTATGAGGTACGAGCGCACCGCCTCGGCGCGCTCGGTCGAGATGGCGAGATTGCCCGCCTCGGACCCGGTGTTGTCGGTGTAGCCCGTGATCGTGATGATGGACCCGGGTGAGGCATTGATGGCCTGGGCAACCTGGTTCAGCGTGATCTTCGACGCCTCGCCGATCTCGGCGCTCCCGCTCGCGAACTTGATCGGTGACGCCGTAACCAGGCTGGCGAGCGTCGATCCCAGTTCCCCGGTACCGCCGGTCCCGGGATCGGGTGCGACGACGACGATGTTGTTCTCGACCAGATCGACGCCGTTCACCGACTGCGCAAAACCCTCGGCATTGATCTTGATCGCTTCGGTTGGGACCTCTCCCGAGAGGGTTGCGGTGCCGTCGGTCACGACGACGTCAACGCCTTCGATCTCCTGGATCACGAACAGCGCCTCGACCTCGGCCTGGAGGTTCGCCTCGCTCGTGCCATCGCCCGTGCAGTTCTTGGCGATGAGGATGAGGCCGACGATGACGATCAGGATCAGGCCACCGGTGCGCAGAAGCGGTCCGGCGCCACCTGAACCGCCCGAGCCGTAGATCGCCCCGCCTCGCCGAGCCGACGCGCGTCGGCTTCCGCCGGATGCGGCCATGCGCAGCGGCTCGGATCGGGACAGGCCAACGGCAACGGCTGGTTGGCTATGGGGGAACGGCTGCCAGGTCACGGGTGAAATATAGCCGTGATCGCGGCGGGGGCGAGTCGAGGTCCCGGTGCGTAGCGATGCAGGCGCGCCGAAGGCGCCATCTCGGGCCGACGTCGAGGACTGCCCTGATGACCAGATCGTCTTCGCCGACCCGGTTGAGAGGGGAGTTCACCGCCGTTCCGACCATGCTGAGCGGGAGGTCGGCACCAGAGGGCGCAGTTTGAGCCGTACCATCGTCTGATGCGCATCTTGGCCCGCCCCTACAAGAACACTGCCGAGGGCGGACAGGGTCGGGTGTACGACGTCATGGCCGAGCAGGGTCACCACGTCGAAGAATTCGGTTGGAAAGCCGCGTTTCTCGGCCGGTACGACATCTTGCACATGCACTATCCCGAGCAGTCGGTGCGACGACCGGAACGACTGCGGACCCTGGTGGCGGTCACGTTGCTGTTGGCGTTGTTCGCGATGCTGCGCATTCGGCGCATCCCGATCGTCGGCACAGGCCACAACGAACGCAGCCACGAGCAACACCATCCCACCTTGGAAAAGGTCGTGTACCGGGCGTTTGATCGGACCGTGGCCGGCATGACCTACCCGTCGGAAACGTCGCGCAATGCCGTGCAGGCGGCCCGTCCGACCCTTCGAGATGTGCCCTCGGCCATCGTGCCGCTGGTGAACTATCGATGGGAGGTCAGCGGCGTCACCCGGGCCGAGGCGCGCACAAGATTGGGACTACCGCCCGACGACACCGTGATCTTGTTTCTCGGCCTCATCCGTCGCTACAAGAATGTCCCACACCTCATCACGACGTTCCGCGAGCTCGACCGGCCCGGTACGCAGCTGTTGATCGCGGGCAATCCCGACGCCGACCTCGTTCCCGAGTTGGAGCGGTCAGCCGGAGGTGATGAGCGGGTGCATCTCCTGTTGCGCTACATCGAACCGGCCGAGGTGTCCGAACTCATGGCTGCAGCGAACGGTTTGGCCATGCCGTTCCGGAGGGTGATGAACTCTGGCAGTACGGTTCTTGCGCTGTCGCACAATCGGCCGGTGCTCGTGCCTCGCGTCGGCGCCCTCGAAGAGTTGGCGGACAATTCGGGGTCGGAGTGGTTCCGATTCTTCGAATCCTCAGGCGGTGATGACGCAGGGTTGGACGCCGACGTTCTGGGAGAGGCGATCGATCACTTCGCCGGAGAACCCGCGGGTCGACCGGACCTCGCCTGGTGCGACCTCGAAACGGTGGCAGAACAAACCACCGAGTTCTTTCGGCGGTTCGTCGCCGCTTAGCCGGCTGCTTCGGCTTTGAGGTAGGCGAAGTGTCGACGGAGGCCTTCGTCGGTGGACACCCGCGGCACCCAACCGAGCGATCGGAGTTTCGCGTTGCTGAACGTATTTCCGGCCCAGTTGTTGCGTACCTGATACGGCGTGATCACGGCCGGGAGCTGCCCGTTCGAGAAACGGTTGTACCAGGAGACGGTCTTGCCCAGCGCCTTGGTGGCGGCGTACGGCAGGGGAATGACCGTGAGTCCACCGACCTCGGCTCGGTACTGCTTGATGAACTCGGGAACGGTGCGCAGGTCGTTGTCGCAGATGTTGTAGACCTCGCCCGCAGTGCCGGGAAGCTGGCCGACGAGGACAATCGCATCGGCGCAGTTGTCGACGTAGGACAACGGCATCGGATTGTTCCGGCCCATCTTCACCATCAGGCCGCCCTGTTTCAGGCCTGCCCGACCGCTGATCGCGTTGCCGCCGGGACCGTAAACCACACCGGGCCGCACGATGACGAGCTCGATGGCGAGATCGGCGAGCGCATCGCGCACCAGTTCTTCCTGTCGCCACTTGGCGAACGCGTAGTTGTCGCGTTTTTCGGGGTGTGGCTCGAGCGGCGTGTCTTCATCGACGACCGCGCCCGCCTCCATCTCGTTGACGCCGTACACGCTGAACGAACTGCAATGCACGAAGCGATCGATGGTTGCGCTGTTGGCCGCCACGGCATCCATGAGGTTGCGGGTGCCGACGACGGTGGACAGCCACACGTCGGCCATCGCGCCGCCCCCCATGCCTGCGGCGAGGTGATAGATGGTGCTGGCACCCTCGATCGCTTCGGCCGCTGCCTTCGACGAGGTCAACGTGCCGCGGCGGATTTCGCAGCGCCCGTCTTCGAGCAGGGGTTCGAGGCGCGAGATCGACGAGCTCGGTCGGACCAGGCAGACGATCCGCTCTTCGGTTTGTTCGACCAGTTGTTTGGCGACGGCCGAGCCGAGGAAGCCGTTGGAGCCGGTGAGGAGAATCATGCGTAGATCTGCTCCCAAATCTCATCTTGGACGACGGATATGCGGACCATGTCGCGGTAAGGGATGGGGGGCTCGCCGCCGTTTTGGATGGCGTCGTAGAACTCGTCGACGAGGTTGCGAAACCCGGCGAAGTAGTGAAACTCGGACTTCGCGAAGCGGGTGGCATTGGTGAAGGCGGTTTTTGACGCTGCCCCGATACGGCTGATCGACGGGAGCAGGCGTCCGAGGTTGGTGGGCAGCTTGATGCCGGGCGTCAGTTCGACCGTGCGGAGGGTGAA
>CBESNZ010000333.1:0-3711 GCA_965531045.1 uncultured Acidimicrobiales bacterium | reverse complement strand
CGCCCATCGAGTCGGCGGCCGCCGTCGGCAACAGGACACTGGTGGTGATCGAGATGCGCGGCGGAAACGATGGGCTCGCCACCCTCGTGCCATATGGCAACGGCACCCTCCGCGACCTGCGGCCCGAACTCGGACCGCCGACCGACGAATTAGTGATCATCGACGACACGATGGGGCTGCATCCGGCTCTGGCGCCGCTCCATGACCGGGGCCTCGCCATGGTGCAGGGTGTCGGCGTGGCCGATCCGAACGGATCACACTTCGGCATGGAACAGCGCTGGTGGTCCGGCGCGTGGGAGAGCGACGAACTCGGCCGAACCGGCTTTCTGGGCCGGCTGTGTGACCAGCTCGATACCGAAGCACCTATGACCGGCGTGTCGCTCGGCGGCGGACACACGCCGGCGCTCTATTCCGACAAGGCATCCACGCTCGGCATTCGCGACCCGGGTGTCGGCTGGTTTCTCACGAACGACGACCCGTTCTTCGCCAATCTGGTCGCCGGACTCGGCGAGCTACGCCCGGAGGCGTCGGCGGACCAGTTGCGCGTGGCGGCATCGACCGGACTGACCACCGCGCTCGACTTCGCCGACGTCGTCGCGGCCTTCGAAGAAGAAGAGCTGCGCGGATACGACGAAGGCGGGGAGCTTTCCTGGCCACTCGCGCTGGCCGCGACCATGCTCGACAGCGACCTGGGTGTGAGGGTGATCCACGTGCCGATCGATGGCTTCGACACCCACGATGGCCAGGACGGCAACCACGGATATCTGATGGAGCAGATCGGCGGCGGGGTGTCCAGCTTCCTGGACGACCTGTCCGAACGTGGTCTGGCCGACTCGACATTGATCGCAACGACGAGCGAGTTCGGCCGGCGACCCGAGCAGAACGGCTCGGGGACCGATCACGGCAGCTCCTCGGTGGCGTTGCTGGCCGGCCCCGTCGTACCGGGCCTGCACGGCGAGGCGCCCTCACTCACCCGCCTCACCGACGACGACAATCTCGAGACCACCGTCACCATGGGCGAGTACTACGCCACGTTGTCCAGCTGGTTCGACATCCCGCCGAGCGACGTCCTCGAGGGAACGCCTCGACGCCTCGACGGCTTACTGCGCTAGCAGCACCTCCCAACATCGGCCCGTGCCGACATCGGTACCAGAAGGCGAAGTACCGTGGCAGGGATGCATCGACGACTCACCCGCGCCGCCGCCACACTGCTTGCCGCTGCACTGATCGCGGCGGCCTGCAGCACCGCAGCCGACGATCTGGCAGCCTCCACCGCCGGCCTCGAAGCCGCCACCACGACGAGCGAGGCACCAACCACCACCGCCGAGCCGACCACGACGCCGGCACCGACGACCACCGAAAATCCGACCTCCACCACCGCCGAGCCATTCGAGTTGCCTCCACCGCCCGCGCTCGAGGCCAACCAGGTGAGCGCAGGCGACCCGTACTACCCCACCCTCGGCAACGGCGGCTACGACGTTGCCGGCTACGACGTCACGATGGTGGTCGACCCGGCGACCAACGACATCGACGCGACCGTCGTCATCACGGCCACCGCTACCGACGATCTGACCGAGTTCAACTTGGACTTCCGCGGCTTCGAGATCGAGACGCTGACGGTCGACGGTGAAGCTTCGACGTTCGCTCGCTCGGAACCCGAGCTGGTCATCTTCCCGGCCGCACCGCTGGCCACCGGCGCCGAGTTCGTGGTGCAGGTCGACTACGGCGGCATTCCCACACCGGTGTTCTCGGCCGCAGCACCCGGCGACCTCGGGTGGGTCGACAACCTGGCCGGTTCGTACATCGTCAACGAACCCGACGGGGCCGAGGGATGGATTCCGAACAACAATCACCCCACCGACAAGGCGTTGTTCGAGTTTCACATCACGGTGCCGAACGACTTCCAGGTCGCAGCCAATGGCATTCTCGCCGGGCCCGAAGACCTGGGCGACGGAACGTCGCGCTGGGACTTCGTCGCCGAAACCGAGATGGCCACCTATCTCGCCTCGATCAGCATCGGTTCGTTCGAACTGCAGGACGGCGGCACCACGCCCGACGGCGTGGTCATCCGCAACTACTTCCCGCCCCGGTTGACCGAGGAAGCCACGTTCGACTTCGGCCGCACCGACCAGATGCTGGAGGTGTTCGGCGAGCTCTTCGGGCCGTATCCCTTTGCGAGTTACGGCAGCGTGGTCATCGACGAATCGCTGGGCTTCGCCATGGAGAACCAGACGCTTTCGCTCTACGGCTCCGACCTCGTCGACGGGTTGCGCACGTGGGAGTGGGTTTCCGCCCACGAGCTCACCCACCAGTGGTTTGGAGATTGGGTGAGCCCGGGCCGGTGGCAGGACATCTGGCTCAACGAAGGCTTTGCCACCTACGGCGAGCATCTCTGGCGCGAGTTCGGGCCCGAGGGCGTCGACACCTTCGCCACCTACGACAGCGAGTGGCCGTTCGAGAAAGATTTCTACGGCCCTCCCGGCGATCCGGGTTCCAACAACATCTTCGGCGGCGAGGTGTACATCCGTGGCGGGGCCACCCTCCATGCGCTCCGCATCACGTTGGGCGACGACGCCTTCTTTGCCGGTATCCGCACGTACGTCGAGCGCTTCGGCGGCGGCACGGCAACCACGCCCGACTTCATCGCCGTGATGGAAGAGGCCGGGGATCAAGATCTGGACAGCTTCTTCGACGCCTGGCTGTACGACCTCGACGCGCCGGATTTACCCGACGCGGGCTGACCTCGCATCGGCCATACTTCGGGCATGCGCTCGTTCAAGCAGGTCGATGTCTTTACCGCAATCCCCTACTTCGGCAACCCGGTTGCCGTCGTGCTCGACGGGGACGGGTTGTCGACCGAGGCGATGCAGCGCTTCGCTCACTGGACAAACCTGAGCGAGACCACTTTCGTGCTCGCACCGTCGGACCCCGCCGCCGACTATCAGGTGCGAATCTTCACCCCCGATGTCGAGTTGCCATTCGCCGGCCACCCGACCATCGGTACCTGCCATGCCTGGCTCGAAGCCGGCGGCGTTGCCCAGACCGAGGGAACGGTCATACAACAGTGCCCTGCCGGCCTGATCACGTTGCGCCACGACGACGGTCGCCTCGCTTTCGCCGCTCCCCCGCTCACACGTTCGGGGCCGGTCGACGAGAGCGACATCGCCGATGTGTGCGCCGTGCTGCAGGTCGAGCGATCCGACATCGTCGATGCGCAGTGGGCCGACAACGGTCCCGGCTGGCTGGCGGTGCAATTGGCCTCGGCCGATGCGGTCTTGGCGCTCACCCCCGACTGGTCGGCCGTCGACAGCTACGACATCGGCGTGGTCGGGCCGCATCCCGTTGGCGTGGTGGGCCCGAGGAAGATCGGCGTGGTCGGAGCGACCGGCCAGGCCGAGCCGGCGATCGAGGTACGGGCGTTCTTCCGCGCCAGCGGACAGCCGGCCGAGGATCCGGTGACCGGTTCACTCAACGCCTCACTCGCTCAGTTGCTTCTCGGTTCCGGTCAGCTCACCGCGCCCTACATCGCCTCCCAGGGCACCGCCCTCGGCCGAGCGGGTCGGGTGTACGTCGACCAGGCCGACGGTGAGGTGTGGGTAGGCGGCAACGCCGTCACCTGCGTCGATGGCCACGTCGATCTGGAATGAGGCCCGATGGGCACGGCATGGGATTCGGTCGGTCGGCTACGTTTGCCTTGCCACCGATGCCATT
>CBESNZ010000332.1:0-3748 GCA_965531045.1 uncultured Acidimicrobiales bacterium | reverse complement strand
ACCACGGCGTCGTGGAACAGGAAGATCGTGGCAACCGTGGGAACGATACCTGAGACGTTCGGCGCCCAAATAATTCCCTCATCGGTGGCACCGAGGCTCACGGCTGCGTGGTCTTGCACGAAGATGCGGTTCATCTCGGCAAAGGCAGCCGGCTGGTCCTGCGAGCTGAGGATGGCATCGAGCGCCGCGTCCATCTCGTCGCTGGCGTAGCCCATGCGATTCGATGCACTATCCGACCGAAGATTGCGGCTGAACGTGGTCGATGCCGTGGCGGGTCCTGCGTTGAAGCCCCAACACGCCGTATCGAAGTTGCCCTGCACAACCTCGCCGATCTGATCGCCCTGGCCCATGGTCTCGACCGTGACGTCGAATCCGACGGCCTCGAGCATGCCTTCGACCGCAAGTGCGGTATCGGGCGCCGGCGGCGTCGTCGAACACAACACGCCGAGGGAGCCGTCGTAGCCGTCCGCCTTGGCCTCATCGAGAAGCTCGGTGGCTCGTGCGGCATCGGTGCCGGACACCTCGATTGCGTCGGAGAAGTAGCGCGAGCTCGGCGCGATCAGCGCCTTGCTTTCCTCGAGCCCTCCGAGATACGCCCGATCGTTGATCACGGAAACGTCGATCGCCAGATCGATGGCCTCGCGAACCTTCGGGTCAGAGCCAGGACGGTCTTCGGCGTGATTGATGATCAAGACCGATCCACCGTCCTGTGCGACCATGAATTCGTTCTCGCCGTTCTCACGAGCCGAAGCAATCTCGGCCGGGCTCCGCAAGAAGCCCACGTTGAGATCGCCGGACTGGAATGCCTCGTAGGTGGTTCCGGGGTTGAAGACGAAACGAAGGCGCTCGACGCACACCGGGCCGCCCCAGTAGTCGTCGCGGGCGACGAGGACAACCTCTTCGCCCGGAGCGTTGCGCTCGGCCACGTACGGACCGACGCCTGCTGCGTTGGGCGGCATTGCGCCGAAGGCATCGACGTCGTCGCCGATCGCATTGATATTGACCACCATGCCGGGCTCATCGGCGAACACGAACGGGAATTCGACCCACGGCGTATCGAGGGTGAGCACAAGGGTGGTGGCGTCGACAACGGTTTTCTCTTGGATCGGCGTGAGGAAACCGGCCGAGGTGTTGCGAATGCCCTCGTCGAAGAACCGATCGAGGTGATCGGAAACCATTTGTGCGTCGAGCGGCGTGCCATCGCTGTACGTGATGCCGTCGCGAAGCTTCAGGGTCCACTCGGTGAAGTCATCGTTTGGTGTGAGCGACTCGGCGAGATGCGGTTCGTAGGTCCCCGACTCGTGGTCGAAGATGAACAGCACATCGTAGATGGCGGCGACTTCGGTGCCGCCGACGAGCGCGCCGCTGGCGCGAGTGGGATCGAGGGCATTGGACGGTGCGAACACGCCGTAGTCGATCTGGGTGCCGGCGACGGTCTCGGTACATGCACCATCGGTGTCATCGCCTCCCCCACCGTCGTCGGTGGTGCCGGGATCACCGGTTCCGTCGGTGCCATCGGTCGTTGGCGATGCCGTCGTCGTGGCACCCCCATCCGTCGACGCGTCGTCTGTTCCATCGCTGCCGCACGCAGCAGCGATCATGAGAAACGTGCACGCCAAGGCGAGCACTCGTACCATTTTTCCCAGCATTAGATCCCCTCAATTGTTGGTTTTTCTTGCGTGTCAGCGATGACACGAAGACTTTTGGTTGGCCGCCGGAATATTTCAACCTGTCGAAGAATTAGTGGCCGCTTGCGTAGTCGGTGTCAAGCGCCACGAGCAACACCGTAATGGCTTCGTCGATCGCGTCTTGGTCGTCGTCGGTGAGGCTTTTGAAGACCCGGCGGCGAATATCGTCGTAGGACGCCAACACCTCGTCGGCGAATCGCTCCCCCTCGTCGGTGAGCGAAACGAGGACTTTGCGGCGGTCATCGTGGTCGTTGCGACGTTCGATCAGCCCGAGCTTCTCGACGCGGTCGAGCGCCTGACTGATCGAGCCCATCGGACGCAGCACGTACTCTGCGATTTGCGAGACGGGAAGTTCGTGCGGCGGCGGCGCCTTGCGCAGCGTGGCAAGGATCACAAAATCGCGAAAGCTCACGCCGAATCCTCGCACCGACTCTCGTTGGAGGTGCTCGAGGTGAATACCGACCCGTTGGAGCCTTGAGAACAATCCGGCGGGATCTCCGTGGGCGAGCACGTAGTCAGGCACCGACAACGGCAATCGTTGACTGGTTTCGCTCACGTCGCTCACTTGGCTCACCTCGCTCCCGGCTCTCAAAAGGGGTCTCATTGGATGTTTCACTTGCCCTGGAACTATTCTAGGGATAGAACTTCTACACCGAGACTATATCGACCGAGAGAACCGGGGCAAGCAGGAATGTACAACCAGGAGCATCAGCGATGAGCGAATCGACCAACACGGCCATCTATCACCCACTCGCCGAGCTTCCCTGGGAGAATCCCAAGAACGCGCCGGCCGAATTGCAGGAACTGGCCAGCAAGGCCGCCGCGGTCGGTGCGCGCCGGGCGCAGGTCACCACCGGCGCCATCGGCTTCCACAGCCAACTCTCCGAGCTGCCCGCCGGCTACGAGATCCCCGCCCACACCCACTCGGCCGCCGAACTCATGGTCGTGCTTGCCGGCGGATGCCAGGTCGAAAACGGCCCCGCACTCGTCGCCGGCGACATCGCCGAAATTCCCTCCGGCTCCGAATACGGCTTCACCGCCGGCGCCGACGGCATTCGCTTTCTGGTCGTTCGACCCGAAGCCTCAGTCACCAACATCTCGAAGTAATAGGAAGGCACCAACATGCGCAACGGATACAAAGTTTTCGACGCCGACTCCCACGTCATCTACCCGGCGGACCTCTGGCAGAAGCACCTCGACCCCAAGTTTCGCGACCGCGTGTCGCGTCGTAGCCCTGCCGGCCTCGAGACGTACAACCCGGTCACCGTCGACGGCCGTTGGACCCAGCACGACACCAGCCTGTACGGCCAGTTCCAGAAGGCCATCGGCTGGACTGCCGAAGACATGGTCGAGCAATACGGCGACATCGTTCTCAAGGGCTTCACCGGCGAACGGGTCGCCGAGGCCTACGCCGTCGACGGCATCGACTGCTCGGTCATCTACGGTCCCGAATACGACCTCTGGGTCGAGGGCATCGACCCCGAGCTTCAGGCCGGCATGGTCCGTGCCTACAACCGCTGGGGCCAGGAGATGCGCGCCAACTCCGGTGGACGCGTCATGACGAGCTCCCCCGTTCCGCTGAACGATGTCACCCGAGCGATCGAAGAGATCCAGTACGCCTACGACGAACTCGACATTCGAGCGTTCTGGGCCCGACCCAACTACATGAACCATCGCAACCTGGGCGATCGTTACTACGACCCGATCTACGAGCTGCTCCAAGACCTCGATTGCGCCTTCGCGACCCACGAGTTCATGGGTCTCCGTGCCCAAACCGAGGGCGCCGACCGCTTCGGCACCTTCACCGAATGGCACTCTGCCGTGCACACCCACGAAGCGATGAACGCCTCGTTGTCCATGATCACCCAGGGCGTCTTCGAGCGCTTCCCGAAGCTACGCGTTGCGTACATGGAAGCCGGTTGCGGCTGGCTGCCGTCGTGGCTGCACCGCATCGACGAGCACCTCGAAATGTCGGGCGACTTCGAATGCCCCGACCTCACGATGACCGCCACCGAGTATTTCAAGCGCAACTGCTGGATCACCACCGAGTGCGAAGATCC
>CBESNZ010000331.1:0-3761 GCA_965531045.1 uncultured Acidimicrobiales bacterium | reverse complement strand
TACCGCCGGCTGGCACACGATCTGGCCGGCAACCTCGACGGTGAATCCGGTCTTGCTGTGCGTGATGTCGATGCGCTGGCCGCTCGTGGCCTCCGCCATGACCCGGTCGCCCATCCAGACCTTGACCGGCCCCTCGGGCACGAAGCCCGGGGTGGCGGTCGTAGCCACCAGGACCTCGATGGGACCGGAGAAGTTGGTTTGACCGACCGACGTGCCTTCGTAGTAGTGCGCCAGAATCTGCTGGTACGTCTGGCCGGCGTCGGCTCGACCCCGGGCGCCGTATTGGCTCATGCCAACGCCATGGCCGTAGCCGCCGCCCGAGAAGGTGATCGACGGACCGGACGTTTCATCGACACTTTGTGCGCCGGCGACGCCGGCGGGGACGACAAGCGTTGCGACCATCGCGAGCACGATCAGCGCCGGGCGAATCATGCGGACGACGCCGATCTTGGGGATCGCGCTGTTCAGGGAAAACACAGTGGGCCCGACCTTAGTCGGAGCGCGAAAATTGTTACATTCGGGTGACGAAACGCAAGCGGGGGGTCGTCGAAGACGCATGACCTTCCTTCGGCGCGTTCGGCTGCGATCTGAACGGGAGAATCGCGTAATCCGCGGTGCCCATCATGAGTGACCGAAAGCGCTGGCTCCGCCCACTAGAGTCACCGCCTGTGGGAGTCTTCGTCATCGCCGCACCAACCCGCGGGACCAAGGGAGTTGGCGCCATCGTTGCCGATGCGTTGGTTGCGGCCGCCGCGGCCGCCGATCAGCCTCCGCTCGCGGCCCTTCCATTGGACGTCGCGCTCGGTGTCGAGGAGGCGGGGCTAGGGATCGACGGTTCGGTTTTGGCGCCAACCGACCCGGTTCTTCGCCGTATCGCCGACGTCGCTGCCGATAGTGGGGCGTGGGGCCACACGGCCGCCCGAGAAGAATGTCAGCAACACCTGGGATCCGAGAGTGAGCCCGTCCTCTCGCATCCCGAATTGCACCTCACCCTCCCTTTCTGGCGGCAGGCTTTGCGCGGCGAACATCGACTGGTGTTCGTGGTGCGCGACCCGGTGGTCGCCGCCTCGACGCTCACCGACCTCGGCGGTTTCTCCAGCCGCTATGCCCTGGTCCTCTGGGAGCGCTGGACCCGCAACGCGCTCGCCGCGGCATCGGGCCTGCGGGTGGCGGTGATCGAGTACGATCAGCTGTTGGGTCCGGCGCCCGACGTCGCCGGCATGATCACCGGAGTGTTCGGCGACGAACTCGGCTCGGTTGCGATGGACGAAGCGTGCACCGCTGCGACAGACGCACTGCTCGCCGACCTGCCGCCCGCCGCCGTGAGCGGGATCGATCGAGCGCTACTCAGCCCGCAGCAGGTGGCCTTGGCGGCCATGCTCGATGGGCTTGGCGGCGTGCACGATCCGTTCTCCGTCGCGCCTCCAGCCACCGAGACCGACGGCGCCGAGTTCGTCTTCGAATCGACAGCGGCGGTGTTGCGGAACACCGGGGCCGATGCGACGGCACAATCCGCCCATACCGACGCCCTGCTCGCCGACGTGCGAGCCGAAAACGAGAAGGCACAGGCGGCGGTGGCGGACGAATTCGCTGCAATCGAGGCCGACCTGCACGACGAGCTCGACCGCTTGCGGGACATGGTGGCTGCGGGCGAGGAGGCCGCCGGGGATCTCCTCGATGTGACCGAGCGGGCAGCCGAACTCGAAGCCGAGCTTGCCGACACGATCCATACCCGAAACGTCGCCGCAGAAGAATTGAAGCAGCTGCGAGACCGGCCCACGGTCAAATGGGGTCTGCGGGTGGCCAACCAGACCAACCGTGCCGTTCGAGTGGCACGCGATCGAAGGTCGCCCGAGCCCAGCGCGCCGGTCGCCGCGGCATCCATCGAACCACGCCGGCCCGCCGAGCCCGATTGGGATCACTTGGCGAAGCGAGTACGCGAGGGTGTGTTCGCCCGGCCGGTCACGGTGATCGTCCCGATCTACAACGCGATAGATGCCGTCGAGCGCTGCATCGAGGCGCTCGATCATCACACACCCCTCGGCACGAATATCGTCCTCATCGACGATGCCAGCACCGACGATCGTCTCGACGTCGTTCTCGATCAGATCCGTGACCGGGATGGGGTCACCGTGTTGTCCAACACGGAAAACCGAGGCTTCACGGCCACGGTGAATCGTGGTCTCGACCATGCGCCGCCGGGAGACGTCGTGCTGCTCAACAGCGATACCCAGGTGACGCCACGCTGGCTGTGGCGGCTCAGGGTTGCCGCCCATGAGCGACCCAATATCGCCACCGTGACACCGCTCTCGAACCACGCGGGGGTGTTCTCGTTCGATTCGCCCGATCCGGTCGGGCTCGACGACCATCGAGCGATCGGCGCCGCGGTTGCGCGCGGCGCAGAGTTCTTACGACCAACGTCGCCGACCGGCAACGGTTTTGCCATGTTCATCAGTGCCGAGGCGCGGGCCGCCGTGCCATTGCTCGACGTTGCGGCGTTCCCGCGCGGCTACGGCGAAGAGAATGATTACTGCATGAAACTCGGTGCGCTGGGATTCGAACACGTCATCGCCGACGACACCGTCGTGTTCCATGAGGAATCGGCCAGCTTCGGCGACGCGCAGCGCGAGATGCTCATCGGCGAGGGTCTCGCCGTGCTGGCCCAGCGGTATCCCGAGTACGACGCCCTCGCCCAGGCATTCGTGGCATCGCCGGCGTTCGTCAACAGCCGTGCGATAGCCGCCGACTCGGTCGCGCCCCACCGAGCCCGCGCGGCAGCGTTGGCCGATCCGGTGCCCGACGCCGCGCTACCGGTGGTCCCCGACGCCCGCCCCCGCGTGCTGAGCATCTTGCATGCCGGTGGAGGCGGCACCGAGTTCCACGCGCGCGACCTCGCCGATGCGGTCATCGACGACTACGACACGTTCCTGTTGCGGCCCTTCGGCGATTCCATCGAGCTCTGGCGCCACGCAGGCGAGCAGTGGGCGCCGGTCGACTCGTGGCAGATGTCTCGCATCTGGGACGTTCGGCGATTCCGCGACCCGGAGGTCGCGGCGGTCATCCTCGAGGTCTTGACGCGCTACGACATCGAGTTGGTGCACGTGCAGCATCTCATCGGACTCACCCTCGATCTGCCTGAGCTCGCCGCCGGTCTCGGCGTGCCACTCGTGATGAGCCTGCACGACTATTACATGGCCTGCCCTTCCGTGAACCTGCTCGACAACAACGTCGAATACTGCGGAGGCGTGTGCACCCCTGGTGAGGGCTCGTGCCAGGTGCCGGTGTGGGTGCCGGTCAGCTTGCCGTTGAAGCATCGCTTCGTGCATCTGTGGCGTCACGAAACCCGGGGCCTCTTCGACGTCGTACCCCAGTTCGTCACGCCATCGAACGACGCCCGAAACAACCTGCTGTCGATCTTCGGCGACACCGTCGGCGATCAGATCGCGGTCATCGAGCACGGCCTCGACATCGATCGGGGCCGGTCACTTGCCCGCTATCCCGAGGCACACGAGCCGGTGCGAATACTCATGGTCGGCGGTTTGAACCAGGCGAAGGGCGCGGGGTTCGCCCACGAGATCGCAGCATACGGAGCGAAGCACAACGTCACGGTCGAGTTGCTCGGCAAGGTCGAGCCGGGCTTTGAACGGGGTTTGGTGTGCCACGGTGAGTACGAGCGCGATGAGCTGCCCCGCCGCATCGCCGAGATTCGACCGACGTTCGTCGGGGGGTTCTCGGTGTGGCCCGAAACCCACTGCTACGTG
>CBESNZ010000330.1:0-3785 GCA_965531045.1 uncultured Acidimicrobiales bacterium | reverse complement strand
AGCGCAGCTCGGGCCGTTCACCCAAGGTGAAGAGGGCCTCGTGGCAGCCGGCTTGCGCCCCGGCGCGGGCGATGGCCAGTACCTCGCCGGGCGACAGATAGGGCGATGCAAGGCGGGCCGGGGGCTGGGCGAACGTGCAGTAGCCGCACTTGTCCTGACACAGCATCGTGAGCGGTATGAACACCTTGGGCGAGTACGTGACCCGGGTGCCGTGGTGGTGATCGCGAATATGGGCTGCTTCGGACAACAACTCGGGCAACGTCGCTGCCTGCACGAGTGCGGAGGGGTTGGTCATGGAGAGCCTTTCGCGGGCCGAGACTTGATTTCGGTTGCACCGACGGCGATGTCGCAGTCGGGACAATGCACGAGGTGCTCGAGAGCCGCACCACACGAGTCGTGGAAGAGGGTGGTGGGTGCCTCGCCGTCGACGCACCACCGGTCGCCCCAATGCATGAGCGCGACGAGGGCGGGGGAGAGTTCGCGACCCTTCTGCGTGAGGCAGTACTCGTAGCGGACCGGCCGATCTTGGTACGGCACCTTCTCGACGATCTCGGAACCGACGAGCCGGCCAAGGCGATCGGCCAGCAAATTCTTGGCGATGCCGAGGTCTTTTTCGAGCAACGAGAACCGACGTACGCCCCGGAACAGGCCTCGCAGGATGAGGAGGGTCCAACGGTCGCCGATGAGGTCCAGCGTCTGTTGAATGCTGCTCTGCGTGGTCGTGCCTGCTGCAGATGCAGCAACGGTGTTCGCCATGACCCGGTCACTGTAGGACGGGTTGGTTGCAAATTGCAACTAACCCGGGGAACCGACCTCGTTCCGGAGCGGATCGCCGGCCACGTAGGCCTCCAGATTCTCCAGAAACAGCCGTCCCAGCCGTTCGCCAGCGAGCGGGGAGTACCCGGCGTCGTGGGCCGTGATCACGCAGTTCTCGAGCCCCCAGAGAGCTGACTCCTGGGGCAACGGCTCGGGCTCGGTCACGTCGAGCGAGGCGCCCGCGATCTCGCCGCTCGTGAGCGCTGCCTCCAGCGCCTCATGATCCACGACACCCCCGCGGGCCACATTGATGAGCACGGCGCCCGGCCGCATCGCGCCGAATTCGGCCACGCCGATGAGGTTGCGGGTGGCGTCGGTGAGCGGCAGACACAGCACGACATAGTCCGAGGCGCCCAACAGTTCCGGCAGCTGGTCGGGGGCGAGCAACCGGTCGACCGTGGGTGGTCCGGCCGTGGAGCCATCGCCGCTGACGACAGAGCCAGGTCGTCGACGCAGGCCCACCACGCGCATGCCGAAGGCCTGCGCGATTCGGGCGCACGCGTGGCCGATGCCACCGAGACCGACGATGCCGAGCGTCTTCGCGTTCAGATCGTCGGAAACAATCGGTTCCCATCGTCGCTCGCGCTGGAACTGCTGGTGTTGGGCAACGTTGCGATGCCAGTGCAATACCTGCGTGAACACATACTGCGCCACCGGCTCGGCGTGTACGCCGGCCGCGGTGGTGAGCCGCACACCTCGGTCGACGAGCTCGGACCAGATCGACAGCTCGACCCCCGCACCCGGCGACTGCACCCACCGAAGCGATGGCGATTGCAGCAGCTCCCACGCGGCGGTCAAGGATGCCGCATTCTCGCTGAGATCGACCGAGAAGCAGAACACGTCAACGGCTTCCGGGTCGGAGCTGAAGGTCCCCTCGGCCCCCAGGGTCACCACCTCGGCGTCGGGCGCGATCTTGCGGATATCGGGCAGGAGATCATCGGCGAGGCGGCTGCTCAGGCAGATCTTCATGCCGTCAACCCGAACAGGCGGCGAGCGTTGCCGGCGAGGATGGCGGCCTTGTCGCCATCGCTCAGGTCGGAGGCCTTGATCTGGCCGAGGATATGGCTGATGCGGCGACCAACCGGATGCGAGTACAGGTCGGTCCCGAACACGACCCGGTGCACGCCGAAGCGGTTCGCGAAGTCCTCGGCGAAGTCGAAGTTGTAGCTGAGGCTGGTATCGAAGACGATGTTGGGGGCAACTTCGGCGATGAAGAAACACTCGCGGGTGGCCTCGTAGGAACCGAACGCGTCGAGGGCCAAAACCGGCGTATCGGGGATCGAGCGGGCGAGCACCGCAAGCTTCCACAGCGCCTCTTCGGGGGTTTCGTTCATTGCGTGGATCACCGGCACCAAGCCCAGCTCCGCCATGCGCGCGCAGTATGCCAGCACCCATTGGCTGTCCATCGAGACTCCCTGGAAGCGGGTATGGAAGCTGATACCCACCAAACCGAGTTCGTTGGCGCAGCGGTCGAGCTCGGCCAGGCTGGCCTCGCCGTCGCGCGGTTCGACGATGCCCACCGCGGCCGGAAAGCGGTTCGGCGTTCGATCGCGGTAGGCGGCGATCGCATCGTTTTCGACCATCGTGTCGGCAATGCCGTTGCTACGCAGATACCCATGGCCAGGGATCACGATGGCCTGCTGCACCTGTTCACGATCCATGATCGCCAGCCGGGACTCGAGCTCGACGCGTCGATAGTCGTCCTCCGGCAACTCCGGGGCACTGTCGACCGGACCACCGAGCGCGCGGAAAGCGTTGCCCACGTGGTGATGTACGTCAAGGATTTCGAAGTCGGAAGTCATGCAGCGGAACGTAGCCGAACGACTGCGCGTGGGCGTAGAACCCTACGCGGGAGGCGCGACCATCGGCCAGGGTCGTGACCGTTCCACCGTGAGCGCTACATCGAACAAGAGCGCATCGTGGTGGTGCGGCGCAAGCACCTGCATGCCCACCGGTAGGCCATCGACGGTACCCGCAGGGATCGAAACGGCTGGATTGCCGTACACGTTGCTGATGATCGTCAGCCCGCCCATCGTGACGAGGCCGGGATCGCGCCGGTTGTTGGCCTCGATCAAGGCGTTTGGCAACTTGGACGCAAGCGACGAGGCGACCCGTGTGGCGCCGAGCATGCTCCGCATCGCCAGCTTGCCTCCCGAACTCCCGAGCAGGCGTTCGAGCGACGAACCGTCGGGGTTGCTCATGGTCGAGTCCGCAGAGAACGCCGGGCCGGGATTCGTGGCGGCAATGATGAAATCGGCCTGGTCGAACGCCCGGGCCATCGCCCGGTTGGCATCGACCCGGAGACCCTCGCTGACCGCGGCGAGGCGGAGGTTGTAGAGCGACTGCGACAGGTACAGTCCGGCTGCCACCTCGTCGGTCAGGTCGCCAGCGCAGGAGGGCCATCGGTCGCCGAGGTCGGCGAGCAGGGTGGCGAGGTTGCCGATCATCCACTGCGAGGACAGATTCGGCAGGTCGAGCGCGATGTCGACGCGCCGCATGCCGGCTTCGGCGATGAGCAGGTCGGCTTCGTCCCGAAGCTGTTGCTCGACCCCGGGCTCCAGCGTGACGCCACCGAGGGTCGGCACCACTGCCACCGTCTTACCGCGCAAGTCCTGGCTGCCGAGGGCCGCCTCGAAGCTGGGATGCTTTTGCAGGCTGGTCGGGTCGGTGTTGTCGAAACCGCCGCACACGTCGAAGTACCGGGCCGCGTCCCGTACCGATCGGGCCAGGTTGCCCAGGACCACGGTGTTGGGACGCATGAAGGCTCGAGGGCCTCGCGAGATGCGACCGAACGTGCCTTTCATACCGAGCAGACCGGTGTAACCGGCCGGGATACGGATGGATCCACCGCCATCGCCTCCGGTGGCGAGCGACACCAACCCGCCGGCCACCGCTGCAGCCGAGCCACTCGAAGACCCGCCGACGGTACGGCCGTGCTGCCACGGGTTGTGGGTGACGCCGTTGAGCTT
>CBESNZ010000329.1:0-3835 GCA_965531045.1 uncultured Acidimicrobiales bacterium | reverse complement strand
CTCGTCGAGCACTTCGCCGGCATCGACCATGACCCGAATGGTGCCATCGACCACTTCGGCGGCCGCCGAGCCGCCGCTCGGCGCCGTTACCGAGGCGGCGCCGACGAGTGCAGCCTGTAGCACTGCCGCTTCGGCCCACCCGGCGGCACGTATGTCGACCGAGGTGGGTATGGACTGTCCCTCGATCTCGATGACCTCGAAACTCGGAGCGACGCCGGCGATGGCCTCGGCGATGCCAGGTGTCGCAACGACCGCCATCACACCGGTCCCGTCCGCGCGAATACCGGCTGCAACCGGTGGCCGCTTCGGGCCGAGTCTCACCGCGTCCTCGCGAGTCAACAGCACGCGCACCGACCGCTGGTGTTCGTCCGCCAACCTCCGGGCAACCTCACCCACGGTGGAGTCGGTCTTGCCGCCGAAGGCACCACCGTTGCCGAGCGGTGTGTGCGGCTCGCCGCCCGGTTCGCACCAGGAAGCGTCGGTCTCGAGATAGCCGGGTTCGACCCAGGTGGTGCGCAACGTATGCAGGAACTCTCCGGACGGGAGTGCCAGCGGGGGCTGTGGCTCGCGCGTCGTCCGCCGCCCCTGCACCTTCTCGGCGGCCGAGCGCGCTTGGGTGACCGTTTCGCCGACGGCCCAACCGCCGCGACCGTCCGACACCGCCACCAACGAGTCCGGCGGAGCGGAGTCGTCGGCAAATCCACCAGCGCCCAGGGCGACGTCGGGGCCGACGCGTTGTGCGACACCGCCCTCGATCTCCGCACGACGGGCGGCCGCGGTAAAGTCGCGATCTGGAGTCGGGCCGCCACCGAACGCGATCCAGCTCTCGACGATCGTCTGCCACCCCGTACAACGACACAAGTGCGCTTGCAACGCACGACCGACGGCGTTCAGGTCGTCGGGTTCGGTGCCTTTGGCCCGCAACGCTTCGTACCGGACGATGATGCCCGGGGTGCAGAACCCGCACTGGCTGCCGCCGGTCGCACAGAAGGCCTCGCCCCATGCTGCCGCATTCGGCAACCCCTCGATGGTGGTGACGTCGCGATCTCGCACCCGGCGCGCCGGGGTCACGCACGACACGCGCGCCTGGCCGTCGACCAGCACCGTGCAACAGCCGCATTGACCCTGAGGACTGCATCCGTCCTTGACCGACACGATGCCCAGGCGGTCGCGCAAGACCTCGAGCAGGGTGGCACCGTCGTCGGGCACCTCGCACTGCCGGCCGTTGACCTGGAGTTGAATCACTGGGGAGGCGGCGTTGTCGATTGTCATCGGCGACACGTTACGTTCTTGTCCTATGGACGCCACTCACGGAGCACCCACAAGCCGAATGCGGCTCGACCGCCGCGCCTTTCTGCTCGGTGGCGCAGCCGCCACCCTCGCAGCCTGTTCGAGCGGCAGCACGACCTCAGAGGCAAGCAGCACCAGTACTGCCGCCACCGTGCGCAGCGCCGATCTCGCCGCGCCGGTCACATTGCCACCCGACGGCCCGCCCTTCCCGGTAAACCAAACCTCGCTCGGGGCCCGTTTCCCCGACGGTATTCGCGCCCCGACTGCTTTCGTCGAGGGAGTCGAAGCACGGCTGCCTTTCGTCGCGCTCGATGCCGAGCAGCTCCCGCTCACCGCCGACGCGCCTTCTAGCATCGAGGTCGTCGTCCAACGAGACGGCGTCGTTGTTCATCAGCAAACCGTGGCGGCCCAGGCCCAAGGCGAGTTCACGCCGTACTACCCGGTGGTCTTCACGCCCGAGGTCTCGGGCCAGTACGTCGTCGTTTCCGACTATGGCGAGGTCGACAGCTGGTTTGGCGTCGTCGAGCGAGATCAGGTTGCGGTGCCACAGATCGGCGACGCCCTCATCCCGTTCGCCACCCCCACCTTCGACAACCCCGAAGGGGTCGAGCTGCTGTGCACCCGTCAGCCCGAACCCTGTCCGTTCCACGACACGCAGCTCGACATCGCCCTGGGTGAAGGGCGACCCGTCGCGTTCCTCATCGCCACGCCATTGTTCTGCCAAACCGACGTCTGCGGTCCCTCGGTCGACTATCTCGTCGAACTTGCGCCGCAGTTCCCCGACATCACGTTTCTGCACAGCGAGGTGTGGGCCGAGGACATCAACAGTGGCGAACCCGGCGCGCTGCCGCCGCTGGCGCCCGTGGTACAGGAGTACATGATGCCGTGGGAGCCGGCGCTGTTCGTGGCCGACGGCACCGGCACAATCGTCGCAGCACTGCATTTCGCGATGTCGAAGGACGAGGTCGCCGCCGCGCTGGCCCGCGTCTGAGAAGACACGACGGAGTAGCGGGCCAAAACGACAAGAACGCACGGACGAATCCGTGCGTTCTGTGCGTGGGGCCGACCAGGTCGGGCGCCCTTTGAGTTTTTGCGTGAGCGGATCTAGCTGAAGCTGGACCCACAACCACAGGTGCGCTCGGCGTTGGGGTTGTTGATGGCGAAGCCGGCCTCGGTGAGGCCGTCCTTGTAGTCCAAGGTGGCACCTTCGAGCATCTGCGCCGACGTTGGGTCGACGACGACGGTGACGTCGCCGTACGACTGCTTGATGTCGTCGTCGCTGATGTCGCTGTCGAAGTACATGTCGTAGCTGAAGCCGGAGCAACCGCCGGGCATTACGGCAACGCGCAACACCAGACCGTCTTCGCCTTCTGCGGTGATGAGGTCGCCGACCTTCTTGGTGGCGTCGTCAGTGAGAGCAATCATATTTTTCCTCCGGCGTGGAACTGCGGGGACGTGGTCTTGTGCAGAGTGTACCGGCGGTTCTTCACCACCGGTAACCCAGTTGAACAGACACTACCCCACCGAAATTCCACGAAGTCGCGTGCCGGCAAAACGGCTGATGGGACCCGGCCGAAGCCAAGGTCCCATCAGTACATCGTTCGGGGAGGTGCGGAGAGCGAAGTGAGCGGTTAGCTCATTCGGCGTTCGGCGCGGGTGGCGAAGTATCCGCCGGCCAGCATGAGCACACCGGTTGCCACCAAGAGGTTGGTGGCCCAACCGGTATCGGCGAGCTCGCCGTCGTCGGTGTCGTCGCCGCCGGCCGGGGCCTCGGTCGTGGTGGTGGTGTCGTCGTCGCCATCATCGCCGCCTTCGGCGTCGATCGGTACGAGCACGGCGGCGGCCTCGGTTTGGCCCGCATCGCCGGCAGCGATGGCGAAGTCCTCGACGATGTCGTAGGTGACCGTGGTTTCGAAGGTGCCGTCGTCGCCGACCGTGACCGGGGTCAGATCGGAGATGTCACAGTCTTCTTGACCGTTGATGGCATCGGGATCGCCGTCGGGAGCGACACAGGGCAAAAGGAAGAGCGAGTTGCCGGCGGTGAAGTTTTCACCGGACACGACGAGCTCGTGCTCGCCGGCTTCGGGTACCGAGGCCGGATCGGTCGAGATCGAGGGTTCTTGTGCTGCTGCCACCCCTGCGAACAATGGCAGGAAAAGAGCGATCAGGGCAGCGAGAGCGCCGATCGCGAAGCTGGACTTTGCGACTCCGTTGCGAAGCATGGTGGGTTCTCCTGGGAAGTAAAGATCGACGTGCAAACACGCGGCACAATCCACTCGGATTGCGCGTGGTCGAAACACTAACCATGACCGTTTCGCGGAACGTGGATACCCACCACTTCGTCGCTGCATTCGATCGCCGCCCACCTTCGAAGGAAACCGCGGCGACCGTCCGGTCGTGCTCAGTCGTCGATTGGCAGGCGCAGTCGAAAGCCGGCCATGCCTTCGCGGACCATCGGGCCGGCGGCCCGCTCGTAGCCGGCGAAGAACGAGCGGAGCGATGCGACGTCGGCGGCCCGATGCAACACCATGAGCGTGCGCATGGT
>CBESNZ010000328.1:0-3841 GCA_965531045.1 uncultured Acidimicrobiales bacterium | reverse complement strand
GCGCGGAACTCGACCCCGCCGCCCCCGCTGAAGATCGGCGGCCCAGCAATGTGTTCGTGCTGGCGGGGCCTGATGGCACTGTGCACCGCTACCGCAAGATCCATCCGTTCTCCCACGGCGGCGAAGACGAGTACGTACGCGCCGGCACCGAGCACGTCACGGTCACGATCGACGGCGTTCGGCTCAGCCTCTTCATCTGTTACGACTTGCGCTTCGCTGACGAGTTCTGGGCCGTCGCCCACGACACCGACGCCTACCTGCTCGTCGCGAACTGGCCGGCCAAGCGGCGCCACCACTGGCAGGCCCTGGCTCGGGCGCGGGCCATCGAGAATCAGGCCTACTTCGTTGCGGTGAACCGGGTCGGCCGTGACGGCCCCCTCGACGCCGATGGCACACGCACCGGGCAACTCGAGCACTCAGGCGACAGCACCGTGATCGACCCGCTCGGCGAGGTGCTCGTCAGCGCCGCTGGTGCGGAAACCACGATCTTCGCCGACATCGACACCGACGTCGTCGCGTCGACCCGCAACCATTTCCGCTTCCTCCAAGACCGCCGCTGAGTAACTAGCGGGTGGGCTTGTGCATGAGGGAGACCTCGATGCCTTTGGAGATGTGTTTGCCGACCTCGACGAAGCCGTGCTTGCGATGGAAGGCGAGCGATGGTTCGTTCGGCGGGTCGACGTTGACCTCGAGCGTCAAGTCCGCCCCGATTTCGGTGAGGCGGCGCCCGACCTCGGCGTAGAGCGCTGAGCCGAAGCCCTTGCCCTGGGCCGACGCGTCGAAGGCCACTCGGTCGAGGTAGTACGCCTCGCTGTACCGGTCCATGAACCACAGGTAGTTGACCGAGTCATACGTGGAGCCCGGCGCCAGAACCAGGCAGAAACCGATGACTTCGCCCGGTTCACCTGCCGCCGCACTGTTTTCGACGACGAGGGCGATGGGAGATTCACTCACGATGAAGCGGAGTCGATCCAGATCGACCGCGCCCACCTCCGGCACGTTTGCCTCGTTGATCTCCAGCACACGCGCCAGGTCGTCCGTCGTCATGTCACGAATCGTCACGCCCGGCACCGTACCGATCTGGCCAGACAACGTTTGCGTTGGAATTTTTGCGGACCGGTCCACAGAAATCCCGACGCAAACGAGAGAACAGTTCGCGAACGAGTCGGCGGCCGAGACACGACCGGCGCCGGGGTCGTATCGTGGGGTCATGTTGTTCCGGAAGTCAGCAACCATGGTCACCCCCGAGGAAGCAATGCCGGGGCGCAGCGAATCGATGCAGGTGCCCGAAGCGCACTTCGTCAACGGCAACCCGCTCCAGGGCCCGTGGCCGGAGGGCATGGAGATCGCCGTCGTCGGGATGGGCTGCTTCTGGGGTGCCGAGCGCCTCTTCTGGCAGCTTGAAGGGGTCTACTCGACCTTCGCCGGGTACGCCGGCGGCTTCACCCCGAACTGCACATATGAGGAGAACTGCACCGGACGCACCGGTCACGCCGAGGCAGTCGGCATCGTGTTCGATCCGTCCGTGATCAGCTTCGAGCGCATCATGCAGGTCTTTTGGGAAGAGCACGATCCGACCCAGGAGATGCGCCAGGGCAATGACATCGGTAGCCAGTACCGCACCGGTGTGTGGGCGACGCAGCCCAGCCAACTGCCGGTCATCGAAGCGACCAAGGCGCGGGTCCAAACCGGCCTCGACGCGTTGAAGAAAGGCAAGATCACCACCGAGGTGGGGTCCATCGATTTCGACACCGATTTCTATTACGCCGAGCCCTACCACCAGCAGTACCTCGCCAAGAATCCGAACGGTTATTGCGGAATCAAGGGCACGGGGGTCAGCTGCCCCATCGGGGTACAGTCATAGGTGTGTCCCCGCAGGTTGCGGGGCTCAACCATACGAAGGAGAACACCATGGGAATCTTTGACAAGGCCAAGGAAATGGCCGGCAAGGCCAAGGACAAGGTCGACCACGTCGTCGACAAGAACAGTGACAAGATCCCCGACAACATCGAGGGCGCCTACGACAAGGCCAGCGATGCTGCTGAGAAGATCATCCCGGGCGAAGACGCTCCGGGTGAAGACGCTCCGGCCGAATGATCTACTGACCGGCTGATTTCCAGCCGGTCGCCGTGATCTCGTCGCCATCGGCGTCGAGACCTCGACCGACCCACCGGATCTTTCCGGGTGTGGCCGACAATCGAGCAATCACACTCTGCATTGGGGTGCCATCGAACTCGTCATTGACGGTTTCGATGGTGCCCCGTTGCGCGTAATGGGGGTCTGCGGCAATGTCGGCCATGTCGAGCACGGGTCCAATTGCGGCGTCGGCGGCGTTGAAGGCCTCGACCACTTCGGGCTGTGTCCGCTGGGCGCACCACTCGGTCATGATCTGTTCCAAGGCAGTGCGATGTTCGGTGCGGCCGGCAAAGTCGACGAACCGTGGATCGTCGCCGACACCGAGCAGGTCCATCACCCGCGCCGCCACCGAGTCGCTGCTCGCCGAGGTCGCAACCCACCGGCCGTCGCTGCACCGGTACGTGCCCCGCGGGACCGTGTACGGCAGACCCGCACCGAGGCGCGGCTGCTGCTCACCGGTCACGCCGTACAGCGATGCCAGCGGGCCCATGATGTGGAACATCGTCTCGAGGAGGTTTGCATCGACCACCTGGCCGACGCCCGAGTGCAACGCAACCATCGTGGCGAATGCAGCGGCGAGCCCGGTGACCTCGTCGGTCAGTGCGACCGGTGGCGGCAGTGGTTGACCGTCGGGTTCGCCGCTCAGCGCAACCAGGCCGGACATCGCCTCGGCGATCGTCGCAAAACCAGGTCGCGAGGCATACGGACCGTCCTGGCCGAACCCGGAGATGCGCGTCATGATCAACGCCGGGTTGCGGGCGAGCAACACGTCGGGGCCGAGGCCGAGCCGTTCGAGGGTCCCCGGCCGCGAATTCTCGATGAGGACATGGGCGTCGTCGACCAGGCCAAGCAATGTCGCCCGATCGGCATCGTCTTTGATGTCGAGCACGATCGTGCGCTTGTTGCGGTTGACCAGCTTCCACCACAACCCCTCGCCGTCGCGCGGGTCACGCCACGCCATGTTGCGCAAGCTGTCGCCGCCAGGCCGTTCGACCTTGATGACGTCAGCACCGAAGTCAGCGAGGTAGCGGGCGCAGTTCGGCCCCGCGAGCACTGTCGACATGTCGATGACTCGGACGTCGGTCAGCGGTCCGTTCGACAGGGAAGTGGGAGGAGACGGGGGGAGCGGCGGGCCAGGCGTGCTCATGCTGTCCACCCGGCGATGAGCGTGCACGCTTCGGCCAGGTCGTCTCCCGACCCGGCGTAGGAGAAACGGATGTACTCGTGCCCGCGGGCGAGGTCGAAGTCGACGCCGGGCGTGCACGCCACACCCAGCTCCTCCAGCCACCGCGGGCACAGATCCATCGAGGACATGCCGAGCTGGCTCGTGAACTGGGGGACGTGGGCGTACACGTAGAACGCCCCATCGGCCGGTGCAACCTCGGTGATGCCTGCCGCGGCGAGGCCGTCGAGCATCACCGTTCGGTTCGCCTGGTACCGCTCGACGTGGCCGTCGAGTTCAACGTGCGCGTCGAGCGCGGCGAGGGCCGCGACCTGGGCGACATGGGGGGCACAGATGTAAAGGTTTTGCTGAAGCCGTTCGACCACATCGACGAGCTGGTCGGGCACGACGACCCAGCCGACCCGCCACCCGGTCATCGAGTAGTACTTCGAGAAACTGTTGACGACGACCGCGTCTGGCGCATGGCGCAGGATCTGCGGCGCCGCTCCACTCTCCACGATGCCGTGGTAGATCTCGTCGGCG
>CBESNZ010000327.1:0-3848 GCA_965531045.1 uncultured Acidimicrobiales bacterium | reverse complement strand
GGAAGCAGCTGCTGCCAACAACATGGTGCTCAACCACCACGCCGGTGGCGCAACGCCAAACTTCGGTCCGCACTTTCCGGCGTCGCTCGCAATGTTCATGCTCGAGGTCACCTGGTGGAGCCAGCGGGCGCTGTGGCACCTGATGTTCTCCGGGGTCTTCGAGCGTCACCCCGACCTCAAGTGGGTCAACACCGAAACCGGCACCGCATGGGTGCCGGAAACGCTCGAACGCCTCGACAGCTTCCACTACCGCATGGGGCACTCGAAGTACGGTTCCGAGACGATCTTCGGTGGCCAAGCGGTGGCCGAGATGAGCCTGAAGCCCAGCGAGTATTGGCAACGCCAGTGCTACGTGGGCGCCAGCTTCCTGCGGCCCCCGGAGGCGCCGCTGTGTCGAGCCGTGGGCATCGACAACATCATGTGGGGATCGGACTACCCGCACATCGAAGGCTCGCATCCACACACCCGCGAGCACCTGCGCCTCACGTTCGCGCAGATGACCGTCGACGAGACGCGCAAACTGCTCACCGACAACGTGGCGCGGGTGTACAACTTCGACCTCGAGGCGCTCCAGCCGCTGGCCGATCGGTTCTGCCCAACCGTCGGAGAGGTCTCCACGCCGATCGACTACGCAGACATTCCCGAAACCGCCAAGGGCTGCCCCGGCATGAATCCACTCAACCAGATCCAAGAGGTGGCCTGATGGCCGAATCGCACGACCCGAACGACGACATTGCCGCCCTCGACATTGCGGGCTCGGTCGCCGTTGTCACCGGAGGCGCAAACGGCATCGGAAAGGGCATCGTTCGGGCCCTACTCGAAGCCGATGCCAAGGTGGTGATCGCCGACATCGAAGGCGGTGTGATCGACGAAACGGTTGCCGAACTCGGCGACCTCGGCGACGTCAGCGGCGTGCAAACCGATGTCACCAAGGAAGACTCTGTGGCCGCGCTGGCCGACGCGGTGTACGAACGCCACGGCAAGTGCAACATCCTGTACAGCAACGCCGGGGTCACCTCCGGCGGTGGCGGCAAGCCATGGCAACAAGAGCCCAACGACTGGCGCTGGTGCTTCGGCGTCAACGTGTTCGGCATGGGTATCTGCACGTCGACCTTCGTTCCCCGCATGATCGAAAGCGGCGAGCCCGGCCAGATCATCAATACCTCGTCGGGCGATGGCGGCTTCGCTCCCGTGCCCACCGCATCGGTGTACGCCGCCTCGAAGGCCGCTGTCAGTTGCTTCACCGAAGCCCTGCATCACAACCTGGTGTCGGAAGGCACGCAGCTCCGGGCTTCGGTGTTCTATCCGTCGGGCGGCATGATGGACACCGGCCTCTTCACCGCGACGCGCAATCGTCCCGACGAGCTGCAACGTGTCGGAGCCGGTACCGGCCGCAAGTCGATGACCTTCGACGAGCTCAAAACCCTTGTGGCCTCCACCGGCCGCGAGGTCAAAGTGGCCGACCTCGACGACCTGGGCCGGTTCGTGGTCGCCTGCACCGCCGAGCGGCGATTCATCATCGCCCGCGACATCGAGGACACCATCGACCTGCTGCACCGCCGGGCCGACGCGATCGGCAACTTCCTGGTGCCCCCGCATCACGACATGGGCATTTGATACAGAGCACTCGACGCTTTGTCGCTGGCGCTCCTCGGACGCCGATGCTCAACGCGAAGCGCCGAGCCGGGCCTCGTCCCTCGACCCTCCCTTTCCATCGACGGTGGCGCCACGCCGTCTGCCATTACCAAGTGCCCTGGCACCGAAGGTTGTTGCGTGTCCGAACAGTTTGATGGTGAATTCCTCTCGGTCATGTCACGCATCGGCGCTCGGCCCGAGGTTGACGATCCAACTCGCGGCAGCGTGCTGGTGACCGATCATCTGTCGTCCAACGGGATGGTGCGCGTTGCGCCATTGATGATGGTGGCCGACTCGGTCGTCGGCATGGGCCTCGAGGACCAAACACCGGACTGGACCTTCACCACCGATTTCTCCTTCCGCCGGGGAGCGGTCTCCGGGGCCCCCGGGCAGCGGATCTCCGGTCAGGCAGCAGTGCTCCGCCACGGCAGTAGGTTGCTCGTGGAGAGCATGCAGTTCGTCGATGAGGATGGCAACGATGCCGGCTACTGCGAGATCACGTTCATCCGAACACCCTTGCGTGCCGGTGAACAGAAGCCATCGATAGCCGGCGTTCGACAGCGGTTGGCAACGGCGGACTTTCCACCGCTCGACGCGCCCCTGGCCGACATGGCGGGGATCGTGGTGGCCGACGCAGCCACCGGTCGGATCGTGCTCGAACCGCACGCGGCCATTCGACGGCCGGGCGGGTTCGTGCAAGGGGCGATCATGACCCTCGCCGGTGAGGTCGCGGCGCAGGCCCTGGCCGAGCATCATCTGGGCCCGTCCGTCATCACCGACTTCGACGCCCGCTATCTGATGGGCGGACGCGACGGGCCGCTCACGACGGCAGCGCACTTCATCGGTCCGCCCGAAAACCGCAGCATTCGCGTCACGCTCACCGACGAAGGGCATCTGAAGCACGGGAAACCGGTGGTGTCGTGTACGTTCCTCGCTCGTGTCCGGTCGGCCTGACCGCTTCGACCCGGCAACGTTAGGGCCCTTGTGCTCTGGCCCGCGAACGGGGGATCGGGATACCTTGGACGCGTGATCGACGACTCTGCCATGTTGCCCGACACCCATATTCCCGAGGGGTCGGTGGTGCCGCTCGGCGAGCGACTGAGTCTACGCGGACGGGGTACCACGTTCGTTCGCCACGCCCCGGGCCCGGAGGGAGCGCCGACCGTGCTTCTTCTCCATGGCCTCTTGGCCACGGGCGCGCTCAATTGGTATCGATGCTTCGAACCGCTCTCCGAGCATTTCAATGTGGTCGCCATCGATCATCGTGGCCACGGTCGCGGCATCCGGTCCCGGCGTCGCTTCCGACTCGCCGACTGTGCCGACGATGCGGCGGCGGTCATCGATCAGTACAAGGCCGGACCCGTCATCGCGGTCGGCTACTCGATGGGCGGACCCATCGCGCAGTTGCTGTGGCGGCGCCGACCCGACGTTGTCAGCGGCCTCGTACTGATAGCAACCGGTACCGAGTTCGTGCCCGGCAACCGCCATCGATACGCGGCATCGGCCCTGCTTCTCGCTGCTGCCGGCACGCGGGTGGGTTCAGCGGCAACGCTGGTGCCCCGTCGTATCGCTCGGAACGTGATGGCCACCACCGAGCCACGTGAACGCCCCAACGAACTCGCCGAATGGGGACGCCAGGAGATGACCAAACACAGCAGCCGCGCCGTTCTCGAGGCGACCCACGCGATCGCGAACTATAGTGCGCGCAAGTGGATCGGTGAGATCGACGTACCCACGTCGGTTGTCGTCACGGAGGAGGACTCGGCAGTGAATCCTGAAGCACAGCTGCGCATGGCCATGGCAATACCGGGCGCGCACATCAACCGAATTCCCGGGGGGCATGTCAGCTGCATCGACATCGACTTCGGGCGGAAGGTCACCGATGCGTGTCTCGACGTCCAGCATCGTGTCGATCTCGGCTACCACCCGTACCCGCCGCGCGCAAAGGCTCCGGCGTCGTGAGCCTTCGTCAGGTCGCCGGACCGGACGCGGCGTTCCTGTATGGCGAACGGCCCGAATGGCATTTCCACGTCTCGGCGCTCACGGTGCTCGACGGCCGAGACAGCGACCGGTTCTCGTTCGACGAGATGGTCGAACAGCTCTCGCAGCGTTTGCACTTGGTACCCCAGTTCCGCTGGAAACTGGTCGAGGGACCGATGCGCCTGCGCCTCGAACGGCCGATCTGGGTGGACGACCCCGACTTCAACGTCCAC
>CBESNZ010000326.1:0-3874 GCA_965531045.1 uncultured Acidimicrobiales bacterium | reverse complement strand
CTGCGAGCTGTTCGTCGACTTCACGGCGGCGGGGGCCGGGGCTTGCGTGGTCGGACTTTCGGTCAGGTCGAGCACCTGGGTCGCTGCAGTCGTGGCGGGAGAGGTGGTCTCCGGGGCGGCGGTGGTCGCGGGAGACGTGGTCTCCGGGGCGGCGGTGGTGGCGGGAGAGGTGGTCGCGGGGGCGGCGGTCGTTGCGGGAATGGTCGTCTCGGGTGCAGCGGTGGTGGGCGGCAGCGTCACGACGACCTCGACTTCGACCGACCAGCACAGGCGCACCGAGCCCGGAAAGACGCTGTTCGGCGTCCCGTCGGGGGCAAGGTCGGGCCGGTGATGGGGTCGAATCGATACCGCATCGGATGGGAGGTTCACCGGGCCGAGGGGGCCGGACCAGGTGCCGGTCTGCACCAGGTCGGGAAGGTCGGCGGTTGGTGCGGAGGTGGCGATCACGGCACCTCCGGCGTCGAGGAACTGCACGTCCCACCGCTCGGAGGTTTGGGTGACGTTCTCGCGGCCGACATAGGAGTCGCTCGACGTGGCGTTGGTGATCGTGACACCGCCGGCCGGAACCGCGGCGGTGACCGCCGGCCGGGTCGCGATGTTCGGCGAGATCAAGGCCCGGCCGTCGAATGCGACGTCGAGGCATCGCTGCTCGGTCACCGTTTCGGTGACGACCTGGTCGACGGGCTGTGAACCCGACTGATCCTGCGCTGCGGCGGCCGGGACAGCAAGCATCATCGCAAGTCCAGCGACGATGGGAGCGGCCGCAAGGCGCTTCATCGTGGGAAGTCGGCGGGGAGTGACGGAGTTCATGAGGCCAAGAGTGCCGCGCCGCGTAGGTGGTTCTAAATGGGTATTTCGACGCTTTCTTGTGGGTACAACGGCCGGGTGCTTCGACGTACCCTCAGACGAGGTTGTGCTTTCGAGCTTCTCGCGCCGCAAAGATGACCTCGCCGCTGCGGGCGCGTATCTCGCTGTCGGTGGCGAGCCAGGCCACCGCGGCACCAATGGTCTCCGGTGTATTGGCTCGGTGGTCGAAGCCGCGATCGCGGTTGGCCACCTGCGCCCGTTCGGTCACGACGTAGTCGGGGTCGACGCTGAAGCACACGACGTTGTCGTCGCGGTGCTCCACGGTGAGCAGCGGCGCGACCCGTTCGAACGCAGCCTTGCTCATCGCGTAACTCATGCCCCAACCCCCGCTGCCGATGCGACCCGGCGGCGTGAGGTGGGCCGTGCCGGAGATCATGTTGATGATCGTGCCGCCACCGCGCCGAATCATGGGCGGCAGCAGGTGTCGGGTTATCGCCAGCTGGGCGAAGACGTTGCCCTCGAACTGTCGCACCAGCTCGATCTCGTCGAGGTCGAGGAGCTCGCTCATCGATGCCGGGCCCTGATAGATCGCGTTGTTCACCAACACGTCGACCCCGCCAAAGCGGTCGAGCACCGCAGCGCATGCCGCATCGACCGTCGCTCGATCGAGGAGGTCGAGCCGCACCGCAAAGCCGCTGCCGCCGGCGGCCTCGATGGCGTCGACCGTCGTGTCGAGCCCACCGGGAACGACGGTCGGATCGTCGTCGCTCAACCGAGCGCTGCCGTCGGTCATGGTTCGAGCCGCAACCGCCACGTCGAATCCGGCGTTGGCCAACGCTATGGCGCTCGCGCGTCCGATACCGCGACTCGCGCCGGTCACGAACGCGACGGGGCGGGTCACGCCGACGGCTTCGTGGCGGTGCCGATGAACATCGAAGCGTGGGTGGCCGGCCGCTCCGTGAAGCGCTCGTAGGTCACGTCGAAGCCTGCGGCTTCGAGCAGCTCGGCAGGGTGGCGGGTGATGTGGCAACCCCCGCAGGCTTTCTTTTGGAGCGGGTTGAGCCGATGCTGCCACTTCTGGGTGTCCGGTGACTCGGCAATGCCGTGCTCGAGAAAGTGCACGACCCCACCCGGGCGAAGCACTCGCCACGCTTCGCTGATGGCCTGCTCGATGTCGGGAATGGTGCACAGCGTGAACGTGCTGAGCACCGCGTCTGCGCTCTCGTCTTCGAGCGGGAGTCGTTCGCCGTCGAATCCGACGAAGTGGATCGGAACGGTTGCAGCCGCGATGCGATCGGCGCCGATGGTCGCACCGTACCGGGCCGGTTCGACGGCCAAGATCTCGGTGACCTCTGGCGGGTAGTGCCCGACGTTGAGACCGGAGCCGAAGCCAATTTCGACCACCGTCCCCCGCAGACCGGCACATACCTGTTCGCGGCGCTTGTGGGTGGACTCGTTGTCGAGCGCTTTGTCGACGAACCAGGGGAGAGCTTTGTATTCGTACCAAGTAGCGAGTGACATCGTCACAGCTTCGCCCGGACAACTCGAAAGCGCTAGTCGCGGGCGTCGAGGACGGTGCGTAGTTGCTCGAGCTGCCGCTCGGCGCTGTCGAGCTGCCGGAGCATCGCCATGGCGTCCTCGCGCGACAGTGCTTTTTGTCCGGGGGGAAGCATGGCAACCGACCGTCGAATGCGTTCGATTTCGTGGCGGTTCGAGGGTGGGGGAGTCGTCATGAATCGAACATACGTTCGTTTCGGGGTGTGGTCAAGTCCGTCGCACGAGGAAGTACCGTCTCGGGCGTGTCGTTCGGATCGTTCTGCCTTTTGATTGCGGCGGCCGCTGCTGTCGGGGCGGTTGGCACGTGGAGATCGGCGACGTGGCCCCATCGACTCCTGGCCGTGAGCGCCGGTGCGTTGTCGGCGGCCACGATCCGCCTCGGAGTCGCGTTCGTTCGGTCGGATTTCTCGCTCGAGTACGTCGCCGATCACAGTAGGACCGGGATCGGAGCTCCGTATCGGCTGGCCGGCCTGTGGGGCGGGTTGGGCGGTTCGCTACTGCTGTGGGTCGCACTTCTTGCGGTCGTCGGTTGGTACGGGACCCGCAAGAGCCCGGCGGCGAGCGCGGTCGTCGGAGTCGTCGTTGCGGGTGCGGTCGCGATCGTGGGTCTCTTGGCGAATCCGTTCGGCAAACTCGACGTGCCGCAGTTCCAGGGCCAGGGCCTCACGCCGATTCTCGAACATCCGGCGATGGTGTACCACCCGCCGTTGCTGTATCTCGGATTGGTGTCGACCGTCGTGCCGTTTGCACTGACCGCCGCGAGCGCGGTGTCGGGATCCGATCACGACCAGTCGATTCGTCGCTGGGTCGTCGCCAGTTGGACGCTGCTCACCGTAGGACTCGCCACGGGCGCGAATTGGGCGTACGTCGAACTCGGCTGGGGCGGCTATTGGGCATGGGACCCGGTGGAGAACACCGCGCTGATTCCGTGGCTCGTGCTCGTGGCCGCAATCCACTGGTCGCGCAACGGCGCGGCAGGGGCTGCATTGCGCGGAGCCCCTTTTGTCCTGGTCGTCTACGGCGCCGTGTTGACCCGGTCGGGTGCGACTGCCTCGGTACACGCGTTTGCGGAACAGCGGGCCGTCGGCATCGCGCTCGGCGTTCTCGCCGCGCTGGCCGCGGCGATTGCGATCGGCGCCACCACTGCGGCCGGCACCAGGATGCGGGCGACCGGGATCGACGCCGGGCGACGGTGGACATCTACCGTGCCGGTCGGACTGACCGTCGTTTCCGCGGTGGTTGTTCTCATCGGCACCTCCGTTCCGATCCTGGCGGCGTGGTTCGGCGCCGATCAGCGGGTCATCAACGGCGGTTTCTACATGCGACTGCTCGTTCCCGTCGTGATCGTCGGGCTGATCGCAGCCAGCGTGGCGCACGCAAAACGGCGCACCAGGGTCATCGTGCCGGCGGCGATCGGCGCGATTCTCGCCGTGGCTGCTTCAGGGTTTGTGGGTTGGCCGATCCTGACGATCGTCGTCGTTGCCGCCGCGGTTGCGCTGGCGGGGGTCAT